>JBHELS010000022.1:0-17925 GCA_046263015.1 Burkholderiales bacterium
GCCGCCGATGGCGTAGCCGTCGAAGCCGATCTCTAGCAGCTGCCGTAGCGAATCGGCGCGCAGATGCGGATAGACGCCGCCCTGCACGATGCCGAAGAGCGCGTTCGTGCTTTGCCAGGCGCGCCGCGAGCGCTCGGCCCAGCGCATGGAAAGGCGCATGGAGTTTGCGGCTTCGTTTTCGGAGGCGGGGTAGGCCGTGCATTCGTCGAACACCATGGCGATATCCGAGTCGAGCACCTGCTGGATGCGCATCGATTCTTCGGGCGTGAGGAAAAGGCGGTCACCGTTCACCGGTGAGGCGAACTCGACGCCTTCTTCGCTGATCTTGCGCAACGCCCCGAGGCTGAAGACCTGGAAGCCGCCCGAGTCGGTGAGAATCGGCCCCTCCCAGCCCATGAAGCGGTGCAGTCCGCCGTGGCGTTCAATCACCTCGAGGCCCGGACGCAGCCACAGATGAAACGTATTGCCGAGCACGATTTGCGCACCGAGCTCGCGCAGCTCGGCGGGCGAGACCGCCTTTACCGCGCCATAGGTGCCGACCGGCATGAAGGCCGGCGTGTCGACGCGGCCGTGCGCAAGCTCCAGCGCCCCGCGGCGCGCGGCGCCGTCATGGTGCGTGAGGTTAAACCTCATCGTTCGATCAGCATGGCATCGCCGTATGAAAAGAAGCGGTAGCGGCTCTCCACGGCGTGGCGATAGGCGCGAAAGATGTTCTCGCGGCCGGCGAAGGCGCAAACGAGCATGCGGAGCGTCGACTTCGGCAGGTGGAAGTTGGTGAGCAGGCGATCGACCACCTGGAATTCATAACCCGGATAAACGAAGAGGTCCGTTTCCCCGGCGGTCGCGCCGGTCAACGCGGCGGACTCGAGCGCTCGCAGCGAGGTGGTGCCCACGGCGAGAACGCGGCGCCCGGCGATCGCCTGAAGCGTCTCGTCGGGGATGCGGTAGCGCTCGCGATGCAAGCGGTGCGCTTCCACGGTCTCGCCGCGCAACGGCTGGAAGGTGCCAAAGCCGACGTGCAGGGTGAGGCTCGCGATGCGCGCGCCGTGGCTTTTCAGCCGGTCGAGGAGCGCGCGGTCGAAATGCAAGCCCGCGGTCGGCGCCGCCACCGCACCGGGGTTGGATGCGTAGACCGTCTGATATCGTTCCGTGTCCTCGGCCTGCGGCGGGTGGGTAATGTAGGGCGGCAGCGGCACATTGCCGTGTCGCTCGAGCAACCCTTCCACGTCCTCGGAAAAGCGCACGCGGTAGAGCTCGCCCTCGCGGCCCTCGATGACCGCGCGCGCCTCGCCCACCCGCACTTCGGTCCCGGGCTTGGCCGCATGTCCGGAGCGCAGGAGCGCCAGCGTTTCGCGCGGCGCGAGGATCCGCTCGACCAAGATTTCCACCTGGCCGCCGCTCGGCTTATGCCCGAAGAGCCGCGCCTTGATCACGCGCGTGTCATTGATTACAAGCGTATCGCGCTCGTCGGCGAGCTCGGCGAGCTCGGCGAAGCGAAGATCGCGAATCGTGCCGTCGCGCTCGAGGTGGAGGAGGCGGCTTCCGGTCCGCTCGCGCGCCGGGTGCTGCGCGATCAATTCCGCGGGCAACTCGAAATCGAACTCGGATACCCGCATGGGGCGGCAATTATAATTTCCACGCTTCCACAAGCCGGAATGGCGGAACCGGTAGACGCAGCGGACTCAAAATCCGCCGGTGGTAACACCATGAGAGTTCGAGTCTCTCTTCCGGCACCACCCGCAGCGCAAAAAACATTCGGATCTAGGACAGCCTTGCTGGACACTGACAGGCCCCCAGCGTAGGCTTTTTCGCAGGTGGCGCTCGCAAGCAGGGAGGGTTCATGGCGAGGGCACAGGTCAGGGTCCTGCCTTCGGCGCAAAACACGGTAATGGTGGTCGACGACCAGTCGACCGGTCGTGCGATTCTCGAGCAGGTGATTCGCGGCTTGGATGAGCGCGTGCTGGTCGAGGGCTTCGCACGCCCGCTGGACGCGGTCGTGTGGGCGACGCGACACGTCTGCGATCTGGTGCTGGTCGACTACATGATGCCCGAGATGGACGGCATCGAGTTCGTGAAGCGCTTGCGCGCGCTGCCCGGCTACGAGCACGTGCCGATCGTCATGATCACCGTGCACGACGACCGCAAAGTGCGCTACGCGGCGCTCGACGCCGGCATCACGGACTTCCTCACCAAACCGGTCGACGCGCGCGAATGCCTCGCGCGTTGCCGCAATCTGCTCACGCTGCGGCGGCAGCATATCGCGCTGGAAGACCGACGCCGGCTCCTCGAGCACATGGTCGAGGATGCGACACGCGAGGTACGCGAGCGTGAGAAGGAGACGCTGCTCAGGCTCGCGCGCGCCGGTGAATTCCGCGACGAGGAGACGGGCTACCACCTGATTCGCATGTCGCGCTACTCGCGGCTGATCGCCAACGCGATCGGTCTTGAGCCCGACGAGGCCGAGACGGTCGAACTCGCGGCACCGCTGCACGACATCGGCAAGATCGGCATCCCCGACCAGATCCTCCTAAAAGAAGGCAAGCTCGACGCAGCCGAGTGGCAGGTGATGCGCAAGCATCCGGTGATCGGCCACGAAATCCTCAAAGGCAGCGCCTCGAAATACGTCCGCATGGGGGCGCTGATCGCGCTTGCGCACCACGAGAAGTACGACGGCTCCGGATATCCGAACGGCTTGGTCGGCGATCACATCCCGCTTTGCGCACGCATCGTCGCTGTCGCCGATGTCTACGATGCGCTCACCTCGGTGCGACCGTATAAGAGCGCTTGGCCCACGGACCAGGCCTTCGAATACGTCGCGAGCGAGGCCGGCCGCCATTTCGACCCACGCATGTCGCAGGCCTTCGGCGGTCTCAAGAAAGAAGTGTTGCGCATTCACAGCGAATGGCGCGACCCTCCGAGCGCGCCGTTCAAAGCGTGACGACGCCACCGGGCAGTACCCGAAGCGCGTTCGCGCGCCTGCGCGCGCGGCTCGTTGAGCGTCCCGATAGCGAGCACGAGCAGGCGCTCGTTCGCCTCGCGAACGCGCTACTGCTCGCGGCTTATCTCTTCCCCGAGATGAACCGCAACCCCGCGCTTTGGCTCGGATTCGTCACCTATTTCGTCGCCGGTGCCGCGGTCGTTGCCGCGATCCTGCTGCGCCCTGAAGTGTCGCCTATGCGCCGCGTGCTCGGAGCGGCGCTCGACGCAAGCACCATCACCTGGACGCTCATGTATTTCGGGGAGGCGGGCGCGCCTCTCTACCTCATCTATCTGTGGATTACGCTCGCCAACGGTTTTCGCTATGGCGCGAGATACCTCCTCGTCACGCTGGCTTTTTGTGCGACGGGGTTCGGCTTCGATCTTGTGGTGAGCAATTACTGGTCGCAGCACCGCACGCTTGGCGTCGGGCTGCTCGTGGGTCTCATCGTCCTCAGCCTCTACGTGAAGACATTGGTGACACGGCTCTTCGATGCGATTGCGCGCGCCGAGCAGGCCAACCAGGCCAAGCGTCGCTTCATTTCGGTAGTAAGCCACGAGATGCGCACGCCGCTCAACGCCATCGTCGGCATGACCGATCTCCTGCGCGAGAGCCCACTCAACCGAGAGCAGGCGGACATGCTGCAGACGCTGCGCGGCTCTTCGCGAATTCTCCTAGGCCTCATCGACGATGTCCTCGATTTTTCCAAGATCGAGGCGGGCAAATTGGTCCTGGAAAAGACGGATTTCGACCTGCATGCGCTCGTCAACAGCACCTGCCGGATCGTCGCGACGCAGGCCTCGGCGAAGGGCCTAGAGTTCGTCGTCTCCATCATGCCCGAGGTACCGCCAGCTGTATGCGGCGACCCGCATTACCTGCGCCAGGTGCTGATCAATCTGGCTGGCAATGCCGTCAAGTTCACCGAGCGCGGGACCGTTACGGTGCACGTATCGGCGCACGGCGAGACTGGCGACAAGGTGCAGCTCAAGTTCTCGATCCGAGATACGGGCATCGGCATTGCGCCCGAGGCGCAGTCGCGGGTGTTTGAAAGCTTCGCCCAAGCGGACCAGGGCACGACGCGGCGCTTCGGCGGCACTGGCCTTGGTACGACGATCGCAAAGCAGCTGGTCGAGCTGATGGGAGGGCGCATCGGCTTCGAAAGCGCCGTCGGTCTCGGTAGCACCTTCTGGTTCGAGCTCGCGCTCGACAAGCAACCGGAGCGTGCCGGTGCTGCGCGCGAGCTTGCGGGCGCGCACGTGCTTCTCGTCGGCTTCCCGGCGCTCGAAGGTTCCTCGATCGACGAGGCGCTGGGCGGTTGGGGCGCCGTGCCGGTGCACGCGAAGTCGGCGGCGGAGGCCGCTGCGCGTCTCGTACCGGAGCTCAGCACTGGGCGGCCCTATCACAGCGTCCTCATCTACGCCGCCACCAACGATTTTGAGCTCGCGGCAGACTTGCGCCGTCGGGAAGCGGGTGCGACGCCCCCGTGTGTGCTGGCGGTACCTCGCGCCCTCTCGGTGCCGCGCTTCGAAGCGTTGTCAGCAGGTTTCGCTGCCGTGCTGGAGCTGCCCTTCGACAAACGGCGGCTCTTCAACGTGCTGCACTCCATAGCAGCCGGCGAGGAGGCGCCCGAAGGGGTCGTGCGGCTCACCGACTATGCCCGGCGCGGGCAGGACGCGCGCACGCTGCGCATCCTTGTTGCCGACGACAATCCGACCAACCGAGAGGTTATTAGCAAGATCCTGGATCGCGGCGGACATGTGGTCAAACTCGTCGAAGATGGCGAAAAGACGCTCGACGCGATCGAGAGTGATCGTTATGACCTCGTCATTCTCGATCGCAACATGCCCGGCCTTAGCGGCGTGCAGGCGCTACAGGCCTTGCGCCTCATGGGACGCGGGGAGGCGCGTGTGCCGGTGCTTATGCTCTCCGCCGATGCCACCGCCGAAGCGAAAAAGGAAGCCTACGACGCAGGCGCCAACGCCTTCCTGCCAAAGCCTATCGAGGCCCTGCGTCTCCTAGAGGAAGTGCAGGAACTCACTGGGGCGCGCGCGCCGATAGCGACGCTTAGCGCGCCCGCGCGCATCCGTGCACCGCGCGATGCGGCGAGCCCAACCGACGCGCCGCTCGTCAATGCGGAAACGCTCGCTTACCTCGAGGAGCTCGGTTCGTCCGCCGCGTTCGTAAGGAAGCTATGCGGGGTTTTCGTGGCTGACAGCACCGCGCTTCTCGAACGCATCGAGGCGGCGATCGCGGCGCGGAATTACGACGACTTCCGGTCGCAAGTACATGCGCTAAAGGGCTCGTCGGCGAGCATCGGCACCGAGCGCTTGACCCGACTTTGCGGCCGGCTCGGCGCGTACTCGAACGGCGAGCTACGTCTGCAGGGCGCGACGGTCGTGCAAACGCTCGCCGCGGAACTCTCCGCCACCCGTAGCGCGCTCGATCGCTACCTCCAGCAAAAACACCAGTCCGCGACCTAGGCGACCGCGCGTAGCTCGCGCACGGGCGCGATCTCACGCTTACGCGGCGCTACGATCCGATAGCGCTGGCGTAGCGTCTCAAGCTTGTCGGTCCACATCTCCTCCCACTTCACGGCAATGAGTGAACCGCTGCGCCTGCCGGCGCAGTAGCCTTCGGAGAAGGACTCGATGTGCTTTGCGAGCTCGTCGAAACGTCCGCGCAGGATGCTCTTCAGGAACGCGGCCACGGCGATGATCGCGCCCGTACTGTTGGGAAACTGCCCTGCGTAAAAGGCCTGCAGCGCCACCTCATCGAACTCGTCGGTCCCAAGTCCCGTGAGGACGTGCCAGATGTCGTGCGTTTGCCGTATACGTAGCCGCAGGTGATGCATCCGGTGGCGTGGCGGCACGTCGTCGTAGAAATCGGGCCGCAGGCCGTTCATCTTCATGTGCCGTGCGTAGGCGCCGCCCAGCGTATCCGCCGGCAGGGCCATCAGCTCGTCGATGTCATACGGCGCCGCGCGAAAGCGCGCCTGCCAGAGGGCCTCGAGCTCGGCGTTCGACTTATAAGGGTCCGGAATTCGGCCAAGACGCCGTTCACTCTCGGCGATGTTGTCCTGCGAGTCGCCCATCATAAAAACGAAGCGCAGGCCGCCGTGGGGATCGCGCCCGAGCCTGAAACAGGCGTAAAGGGACCGGAGATTCATCTTCAGGTAGTAGCGCCGGCGCTGCTTCTCGATTTTCTGCTCTAGGTTAGTCATCTCCGTATCCCATTCAGCCGGCGGCCGCAAGCGGTGGCGTAAGCGCTTGGAGCTCGCTCGAGCCTTCGGCGAGGCGCATCTGCGAGCGAATGATCCGTCCCATCATCCGCAAGTCCTTCTCGCTCAACCGGAAGGCAGCGTCTACCCACACATCAGCGATCGAATCGAGTTCCTCGCGCTTGATCGGTTGCACGAGGGCGCGGGCGCGGAACACGGCTTGCGTTCCGTTATGCCGCCTCGAGCACCGCGCGATCCACTCGCTGGTCGCTGCCTCGGCCTCCCCGCGCTTCGCCAGCACATCGACGATCCCTGCGGCGTGCAATTCTTCTGCGCACATCATGCGACCCGAAAGCATCATTTTTTCCGCCTCGCGCATGCCGATCCTGCGCGCGAGCAGGCTGTAAGCTCCCATGCCGGGGAACATGTTGAAGAGGATCTCGGGCAGTCCCATCTGCACGCCTTCCTCCGCAACCACCACATCAGAGGAAAGCGCGCATTCGAAGCCACCTCCGAGCGCATCTCCCTGCACCATCGAAATTGTGATGAGGTTCGAGGCGTAGTAGTTCTGGATGCGCGCGAACATGTTATCGATGCACATGCGCGCGTAATTGGCGAGCGCTTCACGATCCTTCACGCGAATGAGCATGAGGAAGAGCGACAGATCGCCGCCAAGGTTGAATACGTCTTGCACGCGCGAGCCGCAGACGTAGTACTTGGCGTTATGCAGGTCGCCCTCGATATCCACTTTGCCGCCATTCACCGCGAGCGCACTGTCGTGTGCGCGAATATCTTTGAGCAGGCCGAGGTTGAAGCACGGTCTGCCGTGCGGATTGAAGTATCCCCAGACCGTCGATGTCGCGGGATCGAACTCGGTCTGGAATTGCGACTGCGGCTTGCCATAGCGGATGCGCAAGCCCACGGTGTCACACAGATTGCTCATTGCCATCTCCCCGAAGTTAAGCCCCGCCGGCGAGGGGCTCGATCGCTTGGACCGCAGATGGCAATGCCATCGCCTCCACCCGTGATCGATTTAACTGCCCGGTTTCTGAGGCGGCAATCAGGGTCTCCCTGATGGGCTGCCTTGTTGCGTTGCCGGCACATCGGTTAAATTGGGACGCGATGTACGCCATCGTCTACAAGTCCGACGGCTTCCCGATCTGCCGCCAGGTGCCGGGCGTCAACCCCAATCCCGTCGTCACCTGGAACAGCGAGGCCGAGGCGCGCGCCTTCATCGCCTCTAAGGGCGCGGATGCGGACTGTCAGCCGATGCAGATCACCGACGAGGCGATGGACAAGCTCGCCACGGTGATCGGCTGCCCGGTCGAGGCGATGACCTTCGAGCCCTATCCGGGCTAGAACTCGAGGTTATCGATCAGTCGCGTCCCGCCCAGCCGCGCGGCGCCCAGTACCACAAGCTCCGTATCCCCGGGCGCGCAGGGCGCGAGATCCTGCCTTCGACGCACTTCGAGGTAGTCCGGCTGCCAGCCAGCTTGGACTAGCTCGCGCCGCGCCTCCTCGGGCGCCCGGCCGGCCGCCACCTCGTTCAGCAGCCGGTAGAGGCGGGGGGCCTCCACTCGCTCGGCCGGCGAAAGGTAGGTGTTGCGCGAGCTCATCGCCAGCCCGTCGGGCTCTCGCACGGTCTCGCCGGCCAAGATGCGTAGCGGCAGATTCAATTCAGTGACCATGCCGCGCATGATGGCGAGCTGTTGATAGTCCTTCTTGCCGAACACCGCGACGGCGGGCTGCACGCAGTTGAAGAGCTTGAGGACCACCGTGCAGACGCCTTCGAAAAACCCCGGCCGCACCCTTCCTTCGAGCTCGTCGGCGAGGCCGCCCGGTTTGACGCGGTAGCTCTGCGGCTGCGGGTAAAGGGCGCTTTCGGAGGGGGCGAAAAGGAGCTCGACGCCTTCCGTCTCGAGCATCTTGCGATCCCGCTCGAGCGTGCGCGGGTAGCGATCGAAGTCCTCGCCAGGAAGGAACTGCAGCCGGTTCACGAAGATGCTCGCGACCACCGCGGACGCCTCCCGCCGGGCGAGGCGCATGAGCGAGAGATGTCCTTGGTGCAGGTTTCCCATGGTCGGCACCAAGGCGACCGGCCCGAGCCTCGCCAATGCGGCGCGCAGCTCATCGACATTGCCGGCGGTCTGCATCAGCCGAGATTGAAGAATTCGCGCCGACTTCTCATGGCCCGCAGCCGCGCGATCAGCAGTTCGAAGTCTTCCTCGCGCTCAGCGAAGTTGAGCTTCTCGGAATTTACAATGAGCACCGGCGCGGCGTCGTAGTGATAGAAAAAGCGCGTGTAGCCCTCGGCAAGGAGCGCGAGGTAGTCCTCGCTCAGCGGCCATTCATAGCCGCGCGCACGCCGCCGTACGCGCTCGATCAGCGTTGCCGGCTGCGCCTGCAGGTAGACGACGACGTCGGGCGCGGCCGCGCGCGGCCGCAACGCCTCGTAGATCTTGTCGTAGAGCGCGAGCTCGTCGGCGGATAGCGTCAGCCGCGCAAAAAGCGGGTCCTTGTCGAGCAGGAAATCAGCAACCACCGGCCGGCCGAACATATCGGGCTGCGCAAGCGGCTCGACGAGGCGCGAGCGCTGGAAGAGGAAAAAAAGTTGCGTCGGCAGGGCATAGCGCGCCATGTCCTCGTAAAAACGCGCGAGGAAGGGATTCTCTTCCGGCTGCTCTAGGACGAGGTCGGCGCCGATCCTCGCGGCCAGGCGCCGCGCGAGGCTCGTCTTGCCGGCGCCGATCGGCCCCTCGATCGCGAGATAGCGATACTTATCCACGAAAGACGAAGTACACCGCACCCATGATGCATAGCGACGCCCACAGGTAATCGAGCTTCATCGGCTGCTTCATATAAAGCATCGCGAAAGGTACGAACACCGTGAGCGTGATGACCTCCTGGAGGATTTTGAGCTGCGCGAGGCTCAGTTCGCGGTAGCCGATGCGGTTGGCGGGCACCTGCAGGAGGTATTCGAAAAGGGCGATGCCCCAGCTCGCGAGAGCAGCGATCCACCACGGCTGCGTGGCAAGATTGCGTAGGTGCGCGTACCACGCGAACGTCATGAAAACGTTCGAGGCGGCGAGCATCAGTGCGCACATCGTGACATTGGAAAGTTGCATCACGCGAGGCGCTCGAGCTGCTGATCGCGAAGCGCCGCCGCGCACACGGCCGCGCTCGCGCGGCCCGGGATTTCGACGTTCGGTGCGATCTCGAGAAGCGGCACGAGCGCGAATGCGCGCTCGTGCATGCGCGGATGCGGCACCACGAGCTTGGCGCTGGTAATGCACTCGCCGCCGTAGAGGAGGAGATCGAGGTCGAGCGTGCGCGGCGCGTTCGCGAAACTGCGCCGCCGGCCGTGCCGGTGCTCGATGGCTTGCAGTTCCTGGAGGAGCGTGGCCGGCGCGAGCTCGGTGTCGAGGCGCGCGACGGCATTCACGAAATCAGGCTGCGTCTCGTAGCCGACCGGAGCGCTGCGGTAGAGGGACGAGCGCGCGGCAAGCCGGCTGCGCGGCACTTGCGTGAGCTCCTTGAGCGCCCGTTCTACCTGCGCTCGCGGCTCGTCCAGGTTCGAGCCGATGCCGATATAGGCCGCGATCACGCGCTCGCGGCGGCGGGGGCGGGCTGCTTCTTGCGGCGGCGGCGCCGGCGGCGCTTGCGCGGTCCGGCGTCGGGCAGGAGCATCGCCTTTCTCGTCTCCGCATCGGCCCCGTAGAACGCGCGCCACCACGCCTCGAGCTCCGCCGGCACTTCGCCGCTCGCGGCGCGCAGGGCGAGAAAGTCGTACGCCATGCGAAAGCGCGGCGATTCGAGCAAGCGATAGGGTCGCTGTCCGGAGCGCAGTTCAAATCGTGGCTGCATGCCCCAGACCTCTCGCATGGTGGCGGTCAGCTTGCGCGTGATCGCGAGCTTCGCGCATTGCGTATCGAGCACCTCATCCATCGCGTTCTCAAGCGCGAGGATCGAGCGCTCGCCGTGCGTCTCGCGCGTCTTCCACGCGGCGAGCACCTCGTGCCAGAGGAGCGCGGCGAAAAGAAACGCCGGCGACACCGGTCGCTCCGCGAGCACGCGCTCATCGGTTTGCGCAAGCGCTAGCGTCACGAATCGTTCGCCAAGGGGCTGCTCGAGGATGACGTCAAGAAGCGGCAGCAGCCCCTTGTGCAGCCCAACTTCGCGCAAATGCCTCAGGCAAGCGCTCGCGTGGCCGGAGAGGAGGAGCTTCAGCATTTCGTCGAAGAGCCGTGCCGGCGGCACGCGTTCCATGAGCGGCGCAAGGCGGCGGATAGGCTCGCGTGTCGCCCGGTCGAGCGTCAGCCCGAGTTTGGCGCCGAGGCGCACGCCGCGCAGCATGCGAACCGGATCCTCGCGATAGCGCGTTTCAGGATCGCCGATGACGCGCAGCACTCGTTTTTTCAGGTCGGCAAGGCCGCCATGGAAGTCGACCATCTCTTCGTTCGCCGGATCGAAGTACAGCGCATTCACCGTGAAGTCGCGGCGTCGTGCATCCTCGGCCTGCGTGCCGAACACGTTGTCGCGCAGGACGCGCCCGTGCTCGTCCTTTTCCGCCGTATCCGGATCGGCGGCGCGGAAGGTGGAGACCTCCACCGTTTCGCCGCTCAGCATGACGTGCACCAGCCGGAAGCGCCGGCCGATGATGAGCGCGCGCCGAAAGAGCGGCTTTATCTCCTCGGGACGCGCATCAGTGGCGACGTCGAAATCCTTGGGCACGATGCCAAGGAGAAGGTCGCGCACGGCGCCGCCGGCCACGTAGGCGGTAAACCCCGCCGCGCGCAATACCGCGCAGACTTTCGCGGCCGCCGGGCTGATCGCGTCGCGCGAGAGCCCGTGCTCTTCGCGCGGTACGCGGTCGATCTCGTCAGCAGAAAGTCCAAGAACGCGCCGGATGAAGCGCTTGATCATTCCCGGGCCGGCATTCTAACGGCGCAGCGACATCACCGCCCAGCCATGGCGCCGCGCGTGCTCGGCGAGCGCCTCGTCAGGGTCCACCGCCACCGGGCGCGTGACGCGCTCAAGGAGTGGCAGATCATTGTGCGAATCGCTATAGAAAACGCTTTCCTCGAACTCGCTCAGCCGATGGCCGAGCCGAGCTAACCACTCTGCCAGCCGCACGAGCTTGCCTTCGCGAAAACAGGGCGTACCGGCGACGCGCCCGGTGAAACGGCCCTCGCGCATTTCCGGTTCTGTTGCGACGAGGTGCTCTATGCCGAACGCTCGAGCGATCGGCGAGGTGACGAAGCTGTTCGTTGCCGTGATGATGGCGCAGAGCTCCCCCGCTTGCCGATGACCTTCGACGAGCGCTCGCGCCGCCGGCGTGATCATCGGCGCGATGCGCAGGCGCATGAATTCCGAACGCCAGCGCGCGAGCTCTTCAGGCGCATGGGCGGCGAGGGGTCCGAGCGCGAAAGCAAGGTACTCATGGATATCGAGCGCTCCGGCGACGTACTGCTCGTAATAGGCCCGATTTTGAGCCTCATAGCGCGCGCGCTCGATCAGACCATGATCGACCAGGAACTGGCCCCACTCGTAGTCGCTGTCGCCGCTGAGCAGCGTGTTATCAAGATCGAACAGAGCCAGACGCATGCGCGGCCGGAGTTTAGCCGCCGCGGCCCGGCGAAAAGGCCGTCCGCTAGAACCGCCGCTGAACGCCGATGCGGAAGTCCTGGAGCCGGAAGAGTCCGGTCGCGTCGCGCGAGAGCGACTCGGCGCTCACGGCCCAGTCCGGCGTGAACCAATAGCGTCCGAAAAGCGAGAGCGGACGCGGCTCGAGGTCCCAGTCTCGCGGACGGGCAAGCGACATGGTGAAGCTTGCCTGCGCGCCCACATCATAGGCCGATGCTATTCGGGCGCCCGGGGCAAACCCGTAGGCGTCCCGCCATTGATAAGCGGCAAAGCCGAAGCGGTCGTACTCGGCCGCTAGCCAGCCGCGCGCAAAACTCGGGTCGAGACCGGGCTCGGCCCGTTCTGGCACGCGCAGGCCGGACTGGCTCCAGACCGGCGTGGCGGCAAGAAAAGCCGCGAGAGCGGCGATTCGGGCGACAGGAAGCATGCAATGAATCTACTCATCGTCCTTCGCGCTGTCCACCAAGGATTCCTTCACCGAAGGCCTCACGAACGAGCGGCAAGGTGAGCGCGCGCTTACGCGTAAGCGAATACCGATCAAGGACTTCCATGATGGTGGCGAGGCTCGCCATGTCGCGCGGCAAGCGCTCCAGCAGGTAGGCGGCGACATCGTCAGAAAGCAACAACCCCCGCCCGCTCGCCAGTGCTTTCAGGTGCTCGCGCTTGTCGGCGTCGGTGAGCGGCAGCAGGTGATAGACGAGCCCCCAGGCGAGCCTGCTCGCAAGGTCCGGCCGCAGCCTAAGCGCCGCCGGTGGTGCGTCGCCCGCCGCAAGGACCGCCGGACCGCCCTCGCGCGCGTCGTTGATGGCGACGAAGAGGGCATGTTGCGCCCGCTCGTCCAGCGCTTGCGCGTCGTCGGCAATGACAAGCGACGGATTCGCCCGCCCGGCGGCGGCGAGCAAGTGGCTGCGCCCGGAAGCGCGCCCACCCCAGAGATAGATGATGCGCTCGTCGAGCGTCCCGGCGGCGAGCGCCTTCACGCGCGTCAGCGCTTCACGATTTGGCCCAGCCACGAAGTTGTCGAAATCCGGCTCGTGGCCCGGGGAGATGCCGAGCGGCAGCTGTCGCATCACGTAGAATTTTGACTCTAGCATGTCGAACGGTCTTTCCTATCGCGACGCCGGCGTCGACATCGAAGCGGGCGACGCGCTGGTGGAGGCCATCAAGCCCTATGCGCGCCGCACCCTCCGGCCGGAAGTCCTGGCCGGCATCGGAGGCTTCGGCGCGCTCTGCGAGATCCCCAAGCGCTATCGCGAGCCGGTGCTCGTCTCGGGCACTGATGGCGTCGGCACCAAGCTGAAGATCGCGATCGCTGTCGGTCGCCATGACACCATTGGCATCGATCTCGTTGGCATGTGCGCGAACGATGTAGTGGTGCAGGGGGCGGAGCCGCTCTTCTTTCTCGATTACTACGTTTGCGAGCGCCTCGATGTGCGCATCGCCGCCGAGGTCGTGAAAGGTATCGCGGCGGGCTGCGAGCTTGCCGGCTGCGCCCTCGTCGGTGGCGAGACCGCCGAGCATCCGAAGGCGTTCGTGCAGGGTGAATACGATTTGGCCGGGTTCTGTGTCGGCGTGGTGGAAAAGGAACGCATCATTGATGGCCGCACCATCACCCCCGGCGATGTGGTGCTTGGACTCGCCTCGAGCGGGGCGCACTCGAACGGCTATTCCCTAATACGGCGAATCATTGGCGAGCGTGCGCTGGAGGGCGAGCTCGCGCGATCGCTGATGGAGCCAACGCGCATCTATGCCAAGCCGTTACTCAAGCTGGCGGCGGGTTTGCCCGTGAAGGGCCTTGCGCACATCACGGGGGGCGGTATCGTCGGCAACGTGCCGCGCGTCTTGCCACGGGGCACGCGCGCGCGCATCGAACGCGGCTCCTGGCCCCGTCCACCGCTATTCGACTGGCTGCAAGACGAGGGCAAGGTCACGGACGCCGAGATGTGGCGGGTGTTCAACTGCGGCATCGGCATGGTGGCGGTGATGGCCCGCGAAGATGCGGCGCGAGCGCGAGCCCTCCTTGAGCGCGAAGGCGAGCGAGTCTACGAGATCGGGCGGATCGAGCGCTCGACCGAGGAGCCCGAGGCGCTCATTACCTAGAGCCGCGCCGGGCGAGATAGATGCCCGCGAGCACCACCGCTCCGCCCGCGATCTGCAGCGGTGCGAGCGCTTCGCCAAGCAGCACCCAGCCGAAGAGCGCCGCCATAACCGGCTGAAGGAGGAGGCTCGCCGACGAGAACGCGGCCGGCAGATGCGCGAGCGAGTAAGCAATGAGCCCTTGGCCGGCACAATGGGAAATCCACGCGAGCGCAATCAGCGTGAGCCAGCCGCGCACGGTATGGGGCCAGAACGCTTCCCCCGAGACGAGCGCGACGGGAAGAAGTAACAGCGCCGTCACCGTCGTGCTGATCGCCATGAGCTCGAGCGTTTGCGCGCTTCGGTCGCGAAGCTCCTTCACGGCGAGGATATAGGCCGCGTAGAAAAGCGCCGTTACGACGCCGAGCGCATCGCCGACGAGCGCTGTCGGGGAAAAGGCAAGGCTCGAACGAACGAGCATGGTGACGCCGCCGAGCGCTGCCCCGAGGCCGACGGCGAAGAGCGCGCTTGGCCGCTCCCGCCAGAAGATCCATAGGGCGAGCGTTACAAAGGGCGCTGCGAGGTTCGCGAGAAGGGTCGAGTTCGCGACCGAGGTGAAGCGGATCGACCAGTGCCAGAACGCCAAGTCTCCGGCAAAGGCAAAACCGGCGGCGAGCAGCAGGCCGTAGCTCGAGCGCGTGGCGCCGCTGCGCCGGGCTAACGCGACGAGCGGCCACAGAAGCGGCGCGGCAAGCGCGACGCGCCAGAACGCGCTCGCGCTCGGCCCGACGTCTGAGAGGCGTACGAAAATCGGCGAGAGCGCAATGCAGGTCGCGCCGAGAAGCAGCGCGGGCAGGGCGGGCCGCATGGCCCCGCCGATGGTACCCGCGCGACTACTTCAGGTCGTTCCAGCGCTTGAGGGCGGCGTCGTAGCGCTTGCGCGCGAGCTCGACCTCCTGCTCGACGATCGCCTGGCGCGCGAAGTAATTTTCATTCGGTCGACTGCCGCCGGCGGCGCTGCCGGTCCGCTCGCCGGGCATCGATTCGACACCCTGGTCGCGCCGCGACACCGCCTGCTGGAATGCGAGGTAGGACGCGCGCACTTCCTCGTACGCCTGGTCGAGCTGCGCGCTGCGATTTTGCGCCCAGACGCTCGAGCACCCTGCGAGCAGCAACGCGAGTACGAGCCGATTCATCGAGACCTTTCCGGTAGAATTTTTTGACATGGGACGGCCGCGTTTTGTTCACCTGAGGATGCACAGCGAGTACTCGGTGAGCGACGGCATAGTCCGGATCGAGGACGCCGCAAGGCGCGCCGCCAGGGACGGGATGCCGGCGCTTGCGCTCACCGACCAGGCGAACCTCTTCGGCATGGTCAAGTTTTACCGTGCCGCCCGCGCCGAAGGCGTGAAACCCATCATCGGCGCCGACTGCTGGATCGAAAACGAAGCCGAGCGGGACAAGCCCTGGCGATTGCTGCTTCTTTGCGCATCGCGCGCAGGATACCGGCGCCTCTGCGAGCTTCTCTCACGCGCCTGGATCGAAAACCAGCAGCGCGGCCGCGCGCTCATCTCGCGTGCCTGGCTTGAAGAGAACGCCGAGGGATTGCTCGCGCTTTCCGCGTTCCTCGCGGGCGAGCTCGCCGCACCGCTCCTTTCGGACCATGCCGATGCCGCCGAACGGATCGCTCGACGCTGGGGCGAGATTTTTGCCGGCCGGTACTACATCGAGGTACAGCGCGCCGGCCAGGCGAACGGCGAGGCGCTCGTTGCCCGCTCCATCGCGCTCGCGAGTCGCCTGCGCCTGCCCGCAGTGGCCACTCATCCAGTGCAGTTTCTCGACGCCGACGACTTCAAGGCGCATGAGGCGCGCGTGTGCATTGCGCAAGGCTCGCTTCTCGGCGACCGGCGGCGGCCGCGCAGCTTCACGCCGCAGCAGTACTTCAAGTCGCAGGACGAAATGGCGCGTCTTTTTGCCGACGCGCCGCAGCTCGTCGAGAACTCGATCGAGATTGCCCGGCGCTGTAACCTGGAAATAGAGCTCGGCGTCACCCGCCTGCCGGCCTTCCCGACGCCGGTGGGCGTAGCCCTCGATGAGCACCTGCGGCGCGAGGCACGCGCGGGGCTCGAGCAGCGCTTGATCGAGCTTGGCGTCGAGGGTAGCGCGCGCGAGCGCTATGGCGCTCGGCTTGAATTCGAGCTCGGCACCATCGTGCAGATGGGATTCGCGGGCTACTTTCTGATCGTCGCCGATTTCATCAATTGGGCGAAGAAAAACGGCGTGCCGGTCGGCCCCGGGCGGGGCTCCGGCGCCGGATCGTTGGTCGCCTATGCGCTCGCCATCACCGATCTCGATCCGCTGCGCTACGACCTTCTTTTCGAGCGCTTCCTGAATCCAGAGCGCGTGTCTATGCCCGACTTCGACATCGACTTCTGCCAGGACGGCCGCGACCGTGTGATCGATTACGTGCGGCGCAAGTACGGCGAGGAAAGCGTCTCGCAGATCGCCACGTTCGGCACGATGGCGGCGCGCGCGGTGGTGCGCGACGTCGGCCGCGTGCTGGACCTCGGCTACAACTTCTGTGACCAGATCGCGAAGCTGATTCCGTTCCAGCCCGGCAAGTTGATCACCCTCGCCGACGCGCGCGAAATGGAGCCCCTACTCGCCGAGCGAGAGAAGAACGAGGACGAGGTGCGCGAGCTCCTCGAGCTCGGCGACAAGCTCGAAGGCCTAGTCCGCAACGTCGGCATGCACGCGGGCGGCGTGCTGATCGCCCCGGGCGAGCTGACCGACTTCTGTCCGCTGTATGCGGCCGAGGGGGCGCAGAACGTCATCTCGCAGCTCGACAAGGACGACGTCGAGGCGGTCGGCCTTGTGAAGTTCGATTTCCTCGGTCTTACCACGCTCACCATCCTCGCTTGGGCCGAGCGCTCGGTGCGCTCAATGGAGCTGCCGGATTTCTCGCTCGCCCGCTTGGCGCTCGACGATGCGCCGACCTACGCGCTTCTT
Source organism: Burkholderiales bacterium (assembly GCA_046263015.1). Taxonomy (GTDB): domain Bacteria; phylum Pseudomonadota; class Gammaproteobacteria; order Burkholderiales; family SG8-39; genus SCGC-AG-212-J23. The sequence goes on from JBHELS010000022.1 coordinate 16,923, forward strand.
GCCGCCGGCAATACCACGGCGGTGTTCCAGCTGGAATCGCGCGGCATGCGCGATCTCATCCGCCGCGCGCGCCCCGACCGATTCGAGGACGTGATCGCCCTGGTCGCGCTCTACCGTCCGGGGCCGATGGATCTCATTCCGGACTTCATCGCGCGCAAGCACGGCGAGCAGCGCGTCGATTACCTCGATCCGCGCCTCGAGCCGATCCTCGGGCCGACCTACGGCATCATGGTCTATCAGGAGCAGGTGATGCAAATCGCCCAGGTGATCGGCGGCTACACGCTCGGCGGCGCCGATCTTCTTCGCCGCGCGATGGGCAAGAAAAAGGCTGAGGAGATGGCGCAACAACGCGACATCTTCGTCGCTGGCGCGGAGAAAAATGGCGTCGCGCGCGCGAAGGCGACGCAGCTCTTCGATCTCATGGAGAAGTTCGCGGGCTACGGCTTCAACAAGTCGCACGCCGCGGCGTACGCGCTCCTTGCCTATCAGACGGCGTACATGAAGGCGCACCACCGCTCGGCCTTCCTCGCGGCCAACCTCTCGGCGGTGATGGACGACACCGACAAGGTGCGCCAGTTCTACGAGGACGGGATCGCCAACGGGATCGCCATCCTGCCGCCGGACGTCAATGCCTCCGCCTACCGCTTCGTGCCGGTCGACGCCGAGCGCGTGCGCTACGGCCTTGGCGCGGTGCGCGGCACCGGCGAGGCGGCAATCGAGGCGATCGTCGAAGCGCGCGGCGAGACGGCATTCGCCGACCTCTTCGATTTCTGCCGCCGGGTGGACAAGCGGATGTTGAATCGCCGCGTCGTGGAGTCGCTCGTGCGTGCCGGCGCTTTCGACAGCATGGACGCCGATCGCGCGCGGCTCCTCGCCTCCGTCGGTCGAGCGCTCGAAGCGGCGGAGCAAGCCGAGCGCGCCGCGACACAATCGAGTCTCTTTGCCGACGCGGAGGTGCCGCGCGGCGGGCGTGACGCGTATGTCGAAGCGCCGCCGTGGGACT
>JBHELS010000023.1:0-3614 GCA_046263015.1 Burkholderiales bacterium
GCGGAGGCCGCGAGCGCGACGAGCTCGAAGCGCGGCGCCATGCGCGCGGCGTCCTCAGGGCGCCGGCCGGATCAGCCAGCAGAGGCCGCCGACGCCGCTCTTCTTGAGCGGTATGGCGCGCACGCTGAACTCGGCGGCGCGCGTTTCCCCCTCACGCGGTTGCAAGCGTGCTTCCCAGACAAGGGGCTGCAAGGAACCGCCCAGCATCAGGCTTACTGTGCGGGCGAGAAAGCTCACCCGGTCTTCCGGCGCGATGAACTCGGAGAGCGGATGGCCGGCGACGTCATCGCGCGCAACTTTCAAGAGCTCGAGCGCGGCCCGGTTCGCTTCACGGATGCTGCCGCCGGCGTCGCTGACGACATAGGCGTCGGGAGCGTATTCAAAGAATTCGGCGTACCGTGCGTTCTCCCGCACGAGGAGCGCAGCTTGGCCTTGGAGCTCCTCCCACATGACGTCCAGCTCTTCGAGCGCCATCTCCATCTCGCGCTTCGCGTCGGGCTCGAGCGAATTTGCCTCCAAACGCTTGATCATGAGATCGCGCACCGCGCTCACGGTCGTCAGCAGCCACTCCGGAGAATTGCGCGAGCTCATACCAGCGCATCCAGGCGCCAGGAGATGCCGCTCGGCACGCCATCGTGCTCGATGAGCCGTGTGGTGAGAAGCACTTCGCGCTCCTCTCCCTGGGGCGTCGCTACCACGCTACGCCAGCTCCGCACCGCGTCGCCCGTTCTCGCGGCGAGCGCGGCTATGCGGCGCCGGAACTCAGGGCGATGCTCGAACGCAAGCAGTACGGCGAACGGCTTGCGGCGCAGGTAACGCTTGCGTCGTTGAAAGATGTCCACCGCGGCGCCGTTCGCGTCGCGAATCGTGCCAAGGAGGTCGGTGACGACGTAGGCTTCACTCGCCCGCTCGAACAAATCGACGTAGTGCTGGCGCTCGCCCGCGAGCTCATCCACGTGCGCACGCAGCTCGAGCCACATTGCTTGTATATCGTCCAGTTCGGCCGCCATAGGTCATTGTCAGCATACGCTTGAGCGCATGCCGGTTCTAGCCGCGGGGCGCCCGCGCTCGCGGCGCGAGACTGGTTAGGTCTTCGGTTCGGTGTCTTTACGCGTCTCGCGGCGCTCGGCCGCGGCGGCGACTCGCCTCGTCCGCCGGGTGGTCATGGCGTGCGCATGCAGCACGGCGTCCTGGGCGAGCTGCGCGATGACGTTGCCATGGATCATTTGTTCGCCGCAGGCCCGGCATGCGAGCGCGCTCGTAAGCTTCAGCGGCGCCTGCGGATCGGCAGGCCCGAACTCCGTGCCATCGCAGCGGCTGCAGCGCGCGAGCAGCTGCCCCATGCGGAAGGTGAGCGGCTGGCCGTTCACGGCGGGCGGCGTCGAGACGCCGCTTTTCTCATGCGAGCTCAAAAGCTCGAGCGCCCTAAGGAAGGCACGCACCGGAGTTTGCGCCCGCCCGGACAGCCAGCGCTCGAGCGTGCCGTGGGGCACGTGCAGCGCGCTCGCGAGCGCGGCCGAGCCTCCCTCCGCCTCTGCCGCGCGTCTCAGTACGTGTGTGTAAAGCGTGTCACTCATATTTTCTCGCCGCGTTGTCGGGTGGTGGGTGTCGCCATGTCGGGCATTTTAGTGACAGTGCCGGGACCGGGTCGGTTCGCGAGCGTACCGTTCGTCCGGGTCCTCAGGAGGCGCTCGGTGTCTTCGCGCACGTTGGCATAGCACTCGCACGCGCCCTCCTCGAGGCCGGGCCGGTCGAGGATGCGCAGCCGGCCACGCGAATAGCTGACGAAGCCCGCCTTTTGCAGCACGCCGATGGCGATGGTCACGCTCGGGCGGTGGACGCCGAGCATTTGCGCGACGAAGTGCTGCGTGATGACGATCTCGTCCGTGCCGGCGCGGTCGTGCGTCATCAGGAACCAGCGGCAAAGCCGCTCATCGACCGAATGCAGGCGGTTGCAAAGCACGGATTGCATCACCTGATTGGTCAGCGCCTGCGCATAGCGTTGGCAGAGCGAAGCGAGCCCATCGCCAAGCGCGAGCTCCTCTTCGAGCTCCTCGCGACGCATGCGCAGGCCTTCGATCGAGACTTGCACAATTGCTTCGGTCGGGCTGCGATTGGCGCCGAGCAAGAGCGGCGTGCCGACCATTCCTTCATTGCCGACCATCCCGACCTCGACGGTCTCGCCTTCGCTGCTCGACATGACGAGCGAGACGATGCCGCTCAGCGGAAAGTAAACCTCCTCGATCGGCCCATCGGCCTCGTAGACGATCGTGCGGTGCTGGAAGCTCACTTTCTCGCAGCGCGCGAGCACGCGGCTCCTCTCTTCGGTAGGAAGGAGCGCGAGCAGGCGGTTCTGTCCGCTGAGGTGGATTTGATTCATTCGGCGAGCAAGAAAAAAAGACGCGCTTCATAGCCAGAATTCTGGACAACGGTAGGGGTGTCTAATACGGCCTTTCGGCCGTACTGCGGACCTGCCGCGCCGTAGGGCGACGCCGAGAGGATCAGGACTAGGCGAAGGAGAGCGTGTCCCTACTATGCGCTCGCGCGCCGGGCGTGTCCGTACGCAACCGTACGCCGGCGTCAAGAAACTCCGGACAGCCGGCTCGATGACGCCGCTTTACTGTCCGGCCGCCCGAGGAGGCGATCATGCTCGTCGCGCAAGACCCGGTAACACTCGCATGAGGCGCGCTCGAGACCGGCGCTGTCCGTGATGTGCGTCAGACCGCGCTGCACCGTGATGAGGCCTGTTTCCTCGAAATGCGTCGAGATGTCGCTCACGGTGGCCCGGCGCACGCCGAGCATCAAGGCGGCGAACTCGCGCGTGAGAGAGAGATCCTGCGTGTGGACGCGATCGCGCAACTCGAGGAGCCAGCGCGCATAGCGCTGCGTCAAGTCGTGCAGGCGGTTGCACGCGGCATTCTGGGAAATCTGCGCGATCATGGCTTGCGTGTACCTGAGAAGCACATCGCGCACCGCCTTGTTGGCGTCGAAGGCTTCGAGCAGCGGCTGCGAGGCGATCTTCATCGCGTCGCCGGGGATCTGCACGACATAGCGCGTCTGCGTGGTCTCCGAGCCGCCCATGAAGGCATTCACGCCCACCATCTCTCGGTTGCCCGCGACACCAGTCTCCGCGGTGCGGCCTTCGGGCGTCGTGATCGTGATCGAGACGAGACAGGAGAGAGGAAAGTAAAGATGCCGGATGGTGCTCCCCGGCTCGTGCAGCACGGTGCCGCGCTTTATCGAGACACGCTCGAAGCGCGACGCGAGGCTCTCGTAGAGCTCGCTTGGCAATGCGTCGAGAAGGAGGTTTCTCATGCCGCCGACTCGGGAGCGGCACTTTACTACAGCGGCGGCTTAGCGAATGGCCACGCCCCAAGGCAGTTCGCCCACCGGGATCTCGGCAACGCTCTTCAATTGCCGTGTGTCGATTACCGATACGGAATTCGAGCGGCCGTTGGCGACATAAAGCTTCGCGCCATCGCCCGTAAGCGCCATGTTCCATGGCCGTCGGCCGACCGGCACGGTGGCGAGCACTTCATTGGTGCGCGACTCGATGATGCTCACCGTCGCATCGCGTCCGTTTGAAACGTACACACGCGCGCCATCGGGCGAAA
>JBHELS010000024.1:0-9708 GCA_046263015.1 Burkholderiales bacterium
CGATGCCGACCTGGTCGCGGCTTTGAAGCGCGATTACGGCGTCGAGAAGGTGATCGGCTGGCGCGTCGACGGCCCGCTCGATACGCCGGATCTGCTCGCCGACGCGCGCATCTACGATGTCTATTTTTGCGCTCACCGGCATGGTTACGATCCGCGGGTCGATCGCATTCATCCGCTGCCCGTCTACGGCATGGACTTGGCGCGCTATCGCAATCTCTATGCGGACGCGACCAGGCCTTACAATCATGAAGTAGTGCTCGTTGGCGGGCACAACGCGCGCCGCGAGCAGTTCCTCGGCCGGCTCACCGATCTGCCGCTCGAGATCTACGGTAAGTGGGGCAAACACGCGCATCGCGGCTCGGCATTGCAGCCTCTGGTGAAGGCGCGCGGCGTCTGGGGCGAAGAGCTCCTGCGCCTCTATAACACCTCGAAGATCGTGCTCAATATCACCAACTGGGATCCGGCGCGCTACCCGGCGCTCAACCAGCGCGTGTTCGACGTGCCGGCGACCGGCGCCTTTCTCCTCACCGATTACTCCCTTGAGCTCGAGGAGCATTACCGGCTCGGCGAGGAGATCGTCTGCTATCGCGACGTGGACGAGCTTCGCGACAAGGCGCGCTTTTACCTCGCTCATGACGCCGAGCGCGCGGCGATCGCACGGCGCGGGTACGAGCGCGCGCAGACCTTGCCCACGATTCGCGACCGCATGGCGGAAGTCATCCGCGTAGTGGAGGCGAGTTAGATGTGCGGCATAGCCGGCTATCTCAGCCCGCGGCCGTACGGCGAGGAGGCGCTCACCGCGATGACCCGCCGCCTCGCGCATCGGGGACCCGACGCGGAAGGCTACTTTCGGGACGGGCCGGTCGCCTTCGGCCACCGGCGCCTATCGATCATCGATCTCGCCGGCAGCCCCCAGCCGATGAGCACGCCCGATGGCGCGCTTACCATCGTCTTCAACGGCGAGATTTACAACTTCCGCGAGCTGCGCGCCGCGCTCGCCGCCCGCGGCCATGTACTGCGTACCGCCGGCGACACCGAAACACTGCTCTATGCGTACCGCCAATATGGTCTCGCGATGCTCGAGCAGCTCCAGGGCATGTTCGCCTTCGCGCTGTGGGACCGTGACGCCCAGCGGCTCTTCATTGCGCGCGACCATCTCGGCGTGAAGCCGCTCTACTATCAATGGGATGGCAGCACCTTCGTCTTTGCCTCGGAGCTGAAAGCGCTCATCGCGCATCCGGCCGTGTCGCGCGAGCCCGATCTGGAAGCGATCGGGCTGTACCTCGAAGCGCAGTACATCCCGGCGCCGAAATCGGTCTACCGGCAGGTTCGCAAGCTCGAGGCGGGCCATTCGCTCGTCATTGAAGGCGGCAGGCTCTCCCTCTCGCGCTATTGGCGGCCGGACTATTCGCAAAAGCTCGAGCTCGAGGAGGACGAAGCGCTCGGGCGCCTGGAAACGGAATTGCGGCGCTCGGTGGAAAGCATGCTCGTCGCCGACGTGCCGCTTGGCAGCTTTCTATCCGGCGGCGTCGACTCGAGCTTGGTGAGCGGGCTCATGGTGGATATCGCGCGCCGGCCGATCGACACGTTCACCTTGGGCTTCGAGGGCGAAAGCGCGGTGAGCGAGCATGCGCACGCCGAGCGCGTCTCGCGCCACATCGGCAGCCAAAACCATCTGCTGATGCTCGCGCCGTCGGCGCTCCTCTCCGCGTTTTCCGAATGGGTGGAGGTGTTCGACGAGCCGTTCGCCGATCCGGCGGCGCTTCCGACGCTGCTCCTCGCGCGCCTTACCCGTAAGCACGTGACCGTGGTCCTCACCGGCGAAGGGGCGGATGAAGTCTTCTCGGGCTACGGCAACTATCGTAAGCGGGTACGCGAAGAGCGCCTGACCGGCGTTCTGGGGGCCCGGTATTCGCCATTACGTCCGCTCGTGCACGCCTTGCCGGCCCGGCTGCGCAAGGACCGGCTGCTAAAGGCGATCGGCGAGCCACGGCCGCGGCGCTATACGACCATCCCGCAAGTGTTCGACCCGACGTTGCGTGCCGAGCTCTACACGCCGCGCTTTCGCGCCGCGCAGGAAAGCCGAATGGCCGACTACGCCGAGCGCTATTACGTCGAGTGCAATTCTCGCGAGTACCTCGATCGCATCATGTATGTCGACGCCCGGCTCTGGCTGCCGGACGATCTCCTGACGAAAGTCGATCGCGCGACGATGGCGTCGTCGCTCGAAGCGCGTGTGCCGTATCTCGATCACCGCTTCTTCGAGTTTTGCGCGAGGCTCGATCCGAAGCTCAAGCAACGTGGCGCCACCGGCAAATATCTGCTCAAGCGACTGGCCGAGAAGCTCTTGCCGCGCGAGGTGGTCCATCGGCCGAAGCAGGGCTTCATGCCGCCGCTCGCAGAATGGTTCGCGGGCGTGCTCAAGGCGGAAGCGCAGGCGGCCCTCACGCGCCTCGGGCAGCGCGGCTTGTTCCAGCCGCGGGCGCTCGAGCACCTCAGTGCCGCGGCCCGACCGAGCGACGCCGGGCGGCTTTGGGCGCTGCTTGTGCTCGAGCGGTGGTTCGAGCGCTACTCGCCGCAGTTCGCCCTCTGATGTGCGGCATCGGCGGTTTTTTCGCGCAGCGCCCGATCGCGCCCGAGCTCGCGCGCGCCATGCAAGCGGCGTTGCGCTCGCGCGGCCCGGACGCCGAACATGCGACGGGCTGGGACGCGAGGCTGGCCCCGGCCGAAGGCGCCTGGCACAACGCGCTCATCCATGCGCGGCTCTCGATCATCGACCCGCGGCCGCTCGCCGACCAGCCGATGGTGAACGAGCGGGGCACCGCTTGGATCGTCTACAACGGCGAGGTCTACGACTGGCAGCCGCTCGCGCGCGAGCTCGAGCGCTCGGGCGGCGCGTTTCGCACGCGCTCGGACACCGAGTTCATCCTGCGCGGCTACGAAGCTTGGGGCATCGACAAGCTGCTTGCCAATCTGCGCGGCATGTTCGCTTTCGCGATCGTCGATCTCGCCCGCGGCAGAGCGTATCTCGCGCGCGATCGGCTGGGCGAGAAGCCGCTCGTCTACAGTCTTCTTGACGGTGAGCTGGTCTTTGGCTCGCTTGTGCGCGCGGTGCTGCCCTATCTGCCGAGCGCGAAGCGCGAGCTCTCGCCCGAAGGGATCGATGCCTATCTTGCGCATCGCTATATCCCCGCGCCGCGCACGGTGTACCGGCATATCCAGCGGCTGGAAAACGGCCACTATCTGGAATTCGACCTCCGCACCCGGGGGCTCGCCAAGCGCCGCTATTGGCAGCCGGCGCCGTCGGTCGGCTCATGGCTCGAGGCGCTCGACGAATCGGTGCGGATGCGCACGATCGCCGATCGGCCTTTGGGCCTCTTTCTATCGAGCGGCGTCGACTCCACCGTCATTGCGAGCCGCCTCGCGGCGCAGCGGCTGACGCAATTCCGGAGCTACACGGCGGCCTTCCCCGGCAGCGCCATGGACGAGGCTCGGCCCGCCGCCGAAGTCGCCGCACTGCTCGGCCTGCCGCATACCCAGGTGCCGATACCGCCGGGAGAAATGGAGCGCGACTTTGGGCGCATCGTCGCCGCCCTCGATGAGCCGTTCGCCGATCCGTCGAGTTTCCCGACCTGGTATCTCGCGCGGGAAGTCGCTCAGGAGGTGAAGGTGGTGCTCGCTGGCGATGGCGGCGACGAGCTATTCGCCGGCTACAAGCGCCTGGGCCAGCATATGCGCAGTCGTTTTCGCCGCCATTGGCGGCTGCCCCTCACGGTGCGGGCGGCGCTCGAGGAGCGCAAGCTCACCGCCGAGCTGGCGATGGACTGGAGGAGCGCCTATTCACTGCGCTTCTCCGGCTTTACACCGGCCCAGCGCGCCTTCTTGCAGGGGTTGGCGGAGCCACGGCGCTTCACATACTGGCGAGAGCCCGATCAGCCAAGCGATGACCCGCTCAAAGCGCTCCTCGCCATCGATTACGCCAACTACCTTCCGGAATACATCCTGCGGAAGTCGGATCTTTGCACCATGGCGCACGGCCTTGAGGCACGCGCGCCGCTCCTCGATCATCGATTCGTCGAGCGCGTTCTCGCGCTAGCGCCGGCCGAGCGCTTTACGCGGCCGGCGAAGCGAGTGCTCGCGACGGCCCTCGACCCGCGGCTGCCCGCCGGCTTCCTCGAGCGAAAGAAACGCGGCTTTAATCCGCCGCTCCGTGACTGGTTGCGTGCGACGCTGGCCCCCCGGTACGACGGCCTCGGGGCGCGCCTTGAGCGCTCGAGCGCCGGACAGCTCAAGGCGCAGGCCGTCGAGCGCTTCGCCGCGCGTTATCTTGCCGGCGCCGAGCACGCGGCGGAGCAGATCCTGCAGCTCCTCATCCTCGACGAGAGCCTAGCGCAGCTCTCGCGGCTCTGATTGCGCATTCTCCATACCGAAAGCTCAACCGGCTGGGGCGGCCAGGAAATCCGCATCCTCACCGAGGCGCAAGGAATGCTAGCGCGCGGACACCAGGTCGCTTTGATCACGCCGGCGAGCGCAGCCATCTACCCGGCAGCAAAGGAGCGCGGCATTCCCGTGGTGGCGCTGCCCATCGAGAAAAAGCGGCCGCGGGCGCTCTTCGCCATGCGGCGATGGCTCGCCGCGCACGTAGGAAAACTGGATGTCATCAATACGCACAGCTCGACCGATTCATGGCTGGTCGCGCTTTCCCGGCTGGCGCTGCGCGGCGCGCCGCCTATGGTACGTACGCGTCACGTGTCCACGCGCGTGCACAACGACCGTGCGACGCGCTGGCTTTATCGGACGGCAAGCGCGCACATCGTGACGGCAGGGGAGGCGCTGCGTCGGCAGCTCGCGCGCGACAACGGCTTTGCGCCCGAGCGCATGACATCCGTGCCCACGGGCATCGATCTCGCGCAGTTTCGTCCCATGGACCGTGCGGCGGCGCGACGCAAGCTCGGGCTCGAGTCGCGGCCGACGCTCGGCATCGTCGCCACGCTGCGCGACTGGAAAGGCCATGACTACCTGCTGGACGCGTGGGCGCGTCTCGCACCGCGCTTTGCCGATTGGCAGCTCCTCGTAATCGGCGATGGACCGCAGCGCGAGCGGCTGGAGGCGCGCGTTGCGAACGAACGGCTTGCGGGCACCGTGCGGTTCGTCGGCAATCAGGACAACGTGCCCTTGTGGCTGAATAGCCTTGATCTCTTTACGCTGCCTTCGTTCGGCGATGAGGGCGTGCCGCAGGCCATCATGCAGGCCATGGCGTGTGGTCTCGCGGTGGTCGCCACCTCGGTGGGCGCCATCGAGGAGGCCGTGAAGCGCGAGCGCACCGGCTTGGTCGTGCTGCCGCGGGACGCCAAGGCGCTCGCCGGGGCGCTCGCGGCACTCATGGCCGACCCCGCACGGCGGGCAGCGATGGGTTCGGCCGGACGCGAGTATGCGCTTACGCATTTCGGCGTCGATAGGATGCTGGACAGCATGGAAGCGGTTTTCCAACGGGTGGTCGCCCAGGCATGAGCCTGCGTCGCAGCCGCGCGTGGCCGCGGCTCTATGTGATGGCGGCGGCGGGACTGCGCCTGCCGCTACAACGGGCTCGACCTGTCGAGGTGCGGCGCCTCCTCATCGTGCAGCATTTTCTGCTCGGCGACACGATCATGCTGACGCCGCTCCTCAAGAAGGCGCGCGAGCGGTTCCTGGACGCCGAGATCATCATGGTCTGCCCGCGGCCTTACGCCGCGATCTACAGCAAGCGCCCTTACGGGGTGGAAGTGTTGCCCTTCGAGGCGCGCTCGCTCGGCGATCACATTGCCCTGCGTAAGCGGCGGGGCTTCGACCTCGCGCTCGTGCCAGGCGACAACCGCTGGTCGTGGCTCGCGCGCGCACTCGATTCCCGCTGGATCGTCGCATTCGCGCCGGACCAAAGGCGTTACCACGACTGGCCGGTCGACGAGCACCGGCCGCTCCCCCGCGAGCCGATGACATGGGGTGACATGGCGACGCGGCTCATCGACGGTCCCGACCCCGAGCCCTACCGGAATGGCGAGTGGCCAGCGCCGCACTTCGCGCCCTATGACCGTCCGCGCCGGCGCTACTGCGTCTTTCATCTTGGCGCGAGCAGCCCGCACAAGCTCTGGCCGGTGGAGCGCTGGCGCGAAGTCCTGAAATGGGCGGAAGCGCGGGCCTATGAGGTGGTGCTGACCGTGGGCCCCGGGGAGCAGGCGCTCGCGGCGGCGCTCGATCCGCAAGGCCGTCGAAGCGCGCTCGCGGGCCGGCTCGATCTCGCGCAGATTTGGGATCTCCTTTCTCACGCCGAATTTTTGCTGTGCCCGGATACCGGCATCGCGCACCTCGCGCGGCTGGTCGGCGTGCCGACAATCGCGCTCTACGGGCCGGGCTCACCGATCAGCACCGGCCCAGGCCGCTTCTGGGCGCAGAGCCGGCTGCGCGCCCTATGGGACCCGAATGTCGCGTGCCGCGACCAGGATCGACTTTTCGAGCGGCGGGTCGAGTGGCTGCGCCAATGCTGGCGCGGCGTAGCCGAGTGCGGCGATCCAATCTGCATCCGCCGCATCGACGTTCCGCAGGTAACCGCGGCAATCGAGGAGCTGCTCGCTTAGGACGTCAGGGCGCGGGCGTCTTGGAGATTCGCACTGCGGTCTGGTCGTACCGATTGCCGTCGCTTTCGATCACGAGCAAACGCACGGGCAGATAGCTCAACTCCGCCGCGAGCCACAAATGCGCGCTTTCCTTGTTGTTGTCGCTGAGCCGCTGCACCTTGACGGTATCGAAGTCGCCAGCCGGCGTCTTCAGGCGTTCGCGACCGACGATTCGGTAGCGGTGATGCGAGAGGCCTTTGCCATCGACGATGTGGTAGCTCGCCGAGTCGCCTTTACCCGGTAGAAGGCTGAGCGCCGCAAGGAATGAAAGACGGTCCTGAGTGTCGGGGAACATGGGCTCCGTCTTGCGCTCGCCCTTGTATTGCATCGTCACCTGCTGCGCTTTCCAATCGAACCAGGCGCGCGCCGTATCGCGGCCCGAGCGCTCATCAAAGAATTCCCGCGGCCGTAGCGCTGTTGGCGTGAACGTGCCGCGACTCACGCGGCGTCCGACGCCGAGCAGCGCGTAAAGCCCGCGGCCTTTCCAGGTTTCCGTGAGCTGATATTCGTCGCCCGAACGCTCCAGCCGTTCGGTCACGCGCGCCACTGCGCTGCCGTTGCGCGTGAATTCGAATTCAATTTCCAGCGACGCCGGCGGGCTTGCCGCGGCGGCGGCCGCGTTGATAGCGGCGAGGAGGCAACACCAGAGGTGCCTCATGCGCCTGCGGGGACGAGGTCAGGTTGCACGTATAAAGTCGGCGGCGTTGAGTTCGTGCGATCCGCCACCTCGGACGGCGGCGAAAAAGCGAAAACAAGCCAATGCTCGGCGCGCGAGAATAGCCGATTCGCGGGCACGCGTTCCAATTCAACGATAATCGCCACCATGCTGTTCGTGACCGGCGGCGCCGGCTTCATCGGCGCGAATTTCGTCGTCTCTACCGTTCAGGAGACGGGCGAGTCGATCGTCAATCTGGATAAGCTCACCTACGCCGGGAACCGACGCAGCCTCGACTCGCTCGCCGGCGATCGACGTCATCTATTCGTGCAGGGCGACATCTGCGACCGCTCGCTCGTGCGGGAGCTCCTCGACGCGCACCGGCCGCGCGCGGTGGTGCACTTTGCTGCCGAGAGCCACGTCGATCGTTCGATCGCCGGATCGGCCGAGTTCGTGCAGACCAATATCGTCGGCACCTGGTCGCTCCTCGAGGAAGCCCGCGCCTACTGGGAAGCGGGCGGCCGCGATCCGGCCTTTCGCTTCCTGCACGTCTCGACCGACGAGGTTTACGGCTCGCTGGGTCCCGAGGACCCAGCGTTCACCGAAGAAACGCCATACGCCCCGAATAGCCCGTATGCCGCGTCCAAGGCAGCGTCAGACCATCTGGTGCGCGCATATCAGCACACCTACGGGCTGCCGACACTCACCACGAATTGCTCCAACAACTACGGGCCGGGCCAGTTCCCGGAGAAACTGATTCCGCTTGTCATCCGCAACGCGCTTACCGAAAAGCCGCTGCCGGTCTACGGCGATGGCCGAAACGTGCGCGACTGGCTGTACGTCGGCGACCATTGCTCGGCCGTGCGCCTGGTGCTCGCGAAGGGCAAGGTGGGCGAGACGTACAACATCGGCGGCGAGACCGAGCGCGCGAATATCCAGGTCGTGCGCACGCTCTGCGGGACGCTCGATCGGCTGCGCCCCCGGGCGAGCGGTAGCTATGCCGACTTGATCCGCTTTGTCACCGACCGCCCCGGGCATGACCGGCGCTACGCCATGAACATCGCCAAGATCGGACGCCAGCTCGGTTGGCGGCCTAGAGAAAGTTTCGAATCCGGCCTCGAGAAGACGGTGCGCTGGTATCTGGAAAACATGGAGCGGCACTTCGCCGCGGCGACTTCGTGAAAGGCATACTGCTTGCCGGCGGCTCGGGGACGCGGCTCTATCCCGCCACGCAGGTGGTCTCGAAGCAGCTCCTCCCGGTGTATGACAAGCCGATGGTGTATTACCCGCTCTCGACACTCATGCTTGCGGGGATTCGCGACATTCTCATCATTTCCACGCCGCAGGACACGCCGCGTTTCGAGCAGCTACTCGGCGACGGCCGTCAGTGGGGCGTGCGTTTCGCCTATGCCGTGCAGGAGCGGCCGGCGGGCATCGCGCAGGCGCTCCTTATCGGCCGCGAGTTTCTAGGTCGCGACCGGGTCGCACTGATCCTCGGCGACAACATCTTCTTCGGGCACGATCTGGTGCCGATCATGCGCCAGGGGCTCGAGCGCGAGCGCGGCGCCACGGTATTTGCCTATCCGGTAAACGATCCGGGCCGCTACGGCGTGGTGGAGTTCGACGAGGCCGGACGCGCGCTCAGCATCGAGGAGAAGCCGAAGCATCCGAAGTCGCGCTACGCCGTCACCGGCCTTTACTTCTACGATGCGCGCGTCGTCGATATCGCGGCCAAGCTCAAGCCCTCGGCACGCGGCGAGCTGGAGATCACCGATGTGAACCGGGCCTATCTCGAGCGCGGCGAGCTCGAGGTCGTGCCGATGAAACGCGGCATGGCGTGGCTCGATACCGGCACGCACGAGACGCTGCTCGAAGCCGCGCATTTCATCGAGACGATCGAGCGCCGGCAAGGCTTGAAGATCGCCTGCCCCGAAGAAGTCGCCTACCGCACGGGTTTCATCGACGCGAAGCAACTCGAGACGCTCTCGCGCAAGTTCGAGAAAAGCGGCTATGGCGAATATCTGCAGCGCGTGCTCTCGGAGCGGCTTTTCTAATGGACTTCATCGACCTTAAGACGCAATACCGGGCGCTCAAGAGCGAAATCGACGCCCGCATACAGCGAGTGCTCGACCACGGTCAGTACATCCTCGGGCCGGAAGTCGGCGAGCTTGAGGAGAAGCTCGCGGCCCGGATCGGCGTGCGCCATTGCGTCACGGTGGCCTCCGGAACCGAGGCGCTCCTCATCGCGCTCATGGCGCTTGATATCCGCCCCGGCGACGAGGTGATTACGACGCCGTTCACCTTCGCCGCCACGGCGGAGATGATTGTCCTGCTGGGTGCGCGGGCGGTGTTCGTCGATGTCGAGGAAGAGACCGCCAACATCGATGCCGGGCGCATCGAGGC
>JBHELS010000025.1:0-3913 GCA_046263015.1 Burkholderiales bacterium
CATCTGCGCTACGACGACACCCATCCGGTCGCCGGCTCGCATCATCAGAAGATCGTCGTCATCGACGACGCCGTCGCCTTCATCGGCGGCATCGATCTCACCGTCAGGCGCTGGGACAGCCCCGAGCATCTGCCCCAGGACCCGCGGCGCGTCGCCTATGGCAAGCCGTATCCGCCGTTCCACGACCTCATGGTGATGCTCGATGGCGAAGGCGCTCGCAGTCTCGCCACCTTGACGCGCGAGCGCTGGCTCGCCGGCACCGGGCAGAAGCTGAAACCGGTGATGGCCGGCGCGCGCGCCGGCGGCGACGACGACCCCTGGCCGGGTTCATTCAGCCCGGAGCTGCAGAATGTCGAGGTCGGCATCGCGCGCACCGCGCCGCCGCGCGGCGAGCTGCCGGCGATCAAGGAGGTGGAGAAGCTCTACCTCGACATGATCGCGGCGGCGAAGAACACCTTGTACATCGAGAACCAGTACTTCACGGCGCCGCGCATCGCCGCGGCACTCGAGAAGCGGCTCGCCGAGCCCGACGGGCCGGAGATCGTGCTCGTGTTGCGGCTGCTCTCGCACGGCTGGCTCGAAGAGCACACGATGCACGTCCTGCGCACGCGCTTGATCGAACGGCTGAGAAAGGCCGACAAGCACGGGCGCTTCCAGGTCTATTACCCGCACGTGCCGGGTGTAGCGGAAGGCTGCTGCCTGGATGTGCATTCGAAGCTGATGATCGTCGACGAGCGCGTGCTGAGGATCGGGAGCTCCAACCTTTGCAACCGCTCGCTCGGTCTCGACACCGAGGCGGACGCCGCCATCGAAGCACGCGGGCGGCCGCAGGTGGCGAATGTCATTCGCCGGTTCCGAGATCGCCTGCTCGCCGAGCATCTCGGCGTGCCGATCGAGAAGTTGCGTGTCGAGATCGATCGCGTCGGCAGCCTGCACGGCGCGATCAAGACCCTGATGCACGACGGACGCTCGCTGCGCGCGCTCGACACGCTTCCCGAGTGGCCCGACGCCGTGATCAACGTCGCCGCGGTCGCCGATCCGGACGAGCCGATCGCGCTCGACGCGCTCCTTCTCGACCGCCACTTCGAGGATGAGCCCCCGCCCGAGAAGATGCGCTGGGCCCAGCTCGGCTTCCTGAGCGCGGTGATCGTGGCGCTCACCGTGCTTTGGCGCTGGACGCCCCTTGCCCACAGCGTGAGTCCCGAGACGGTGATCGGCTGGGCCAAGGATTTCGGTCACCACTGGTGGGCGCCGCTCGTCGTCATGGCGCTCTATACGCCAGCCTGCCTCGTCATGTTCCCGCGGCCGCTCATCACGCTCGCGGCGGTGATCGCCTTCGGGCCCTGGCTCGGCTTCGGCTATGCGCTCGTCGGTATCTGCGCCTCGGCCGTCGTCACCTACTACATCGGCCGGCGCATGAGGCGCGACACGGTGCGGCGCCTCGCCGGGCCCAAGCTCGACCGCATGATCCAGGTGCTGAAGAAGCACGGGCTCATCGCCATGACGCTCCTCAGGCTCGTGCCGATCGCGCCATTCGCGGTCGAAAGCATCGTCGCGGGCGCCATCCATATGCGCCTCTGGCACCTGATCGCCGGCACGGCGATCGGGCTTCTCCCCGGCACGGCTGCGACCACCATCTTCGGCGACGCCATCGAGACCGCGCTCACGGGCACGGGCGACGTCAACTGGTGGCTCGTCGGCATCGCGGTCGGACTCCTCGGCGGCGGCATTGTCGCGGTCAAGCGCTGGTTCACGAAGATGAGCCGCCGCATCCACGCCGCCGATGAGCAGACAAGCCGCCAGCCTAGCTAACTGGCAGGCGCTCTCGGACCAGCTGCCCGAGAGCTGCCTGCGCATCGCCTCCTACAACGTCCACGGCTGCGTCGGCACCGATGGCAAGAAGGACGCGGCGCGCATCGCCGAAGTGATCCGCGAGCTCGAGTGCGACACGGTTGGACTGCAGGAAGTGGATTACCGGCTCGACTACATCGCCGGGCGCCTCGGCATGCAGGCGATTCCCGGCATCACCCTTGTGCGGCACGACGGTCCGTTTGGCAACGCGCTGCTCACGCGCCGCAAAGTGCTCGACGTGCGACGCTTGTCGCTCGGCTACGGACGCCGCGAGCCGCGCAATGCGCTCGATGTCGACCTCGACGTGAGCGGGACGCGGCTGCGGGTCATCGTCACGCACCTTGGCCTTTTCGGCGCCGAGCGCCGCTGGCAGGTGCGCAAGCTCCTCGACGTGCTGAGGAAGACGCCGGCGCACGAACGCGTCGTGGTGCTGGGCGATATCAACGAATGGCTGCCGCTCTCAAGGCCGGTGCGCTGGATGAATTCGCTTCTGGGACACTCGGTGGCCGAGCGCTCCTTCCCTTCGCGCTGGCCGCTTTTGGCGCTCGATCGCGTCTGGGTGCGCCCGCGCCCGGCGCTGCTCGCGCTGAAGGCGCATCGCTCGGCGACCGCGATGCGCGCGTCCGATCATCTGCCGGTAAAAGCGATCGTCGCGACGCAGAACCTGCGCTGGGAGCATAACCAGATGCCGCGCGAGCGGCACTTGCGCGCCGTCAGTCACGGCTAACCGCCGGCGGCGTTCTTCTCCTTCTTCTTGGGCGCGCTCGCGCCGAGCGCCGCCGAGGGCTCCTCGCCCTTCTTTTTCGCGACGCGCACTTTCACTTTACTGAGATTGGCGAACTCCTTGCGCGAGAGCTTGCCGTCCTTGTTCCGGTCGCCGCGGTCGAAGCGCTTGATCACCACCTCCTGGCCGGCCGCCTCGGAGAGGGAGACATAGCCGTCGCCGTTCAAGTCGAGCGTATCGAAGTAGCGGCCGACGGCGCCGTCGTCCGCGGCATGAGCGGCAGAGAAGGCGAGGAAAAGGAGCGACGCCAGCGCTTTCATCCGTTGCTGACGGTGCAGCTTTCGTGCCTATACATATCTCGTTACACATTGATGCAGCTGCGCCCGCGCTCGGGGTCTAGAGTGGGGCGCATGAAAGGGCTGATCCGCATAGTGCTTGGTCTCGGGATAGCGCTGGGGGCGCTCGGCGCCCATGCCCAGGCGCGCATCTTCAACCAGGCCGAGCTCGACGCCCTGCTCGCCCCGATCGCGCTCTACCCGGATCCGCTGCTGAACGACGTCGTCGACGCGTCACTCTACCCCGACGAAGTCGCGCAAGCGGCGGCCTGGTCGCGTGCCAATCCGCAGCTCCAGGGCGATGCGGCGCTGCGCACGGTGGAGCACACGCCCTGGCATCCGAGCGTCAAGGCGCTCGTCGCCTATCCCGAGGTCCTCGCTCGCATGGGCGAAAGTCCGCAATGGGTCGCCGATCTCGGCGAGGCGTACGCGACGCACGGTCCCTATATTCAGACGACGGTGCAGCAGCTTCGCGCGCGCGCGCAGGCGAGTGGCTACCTGCAAAGCGACCCGTACCAGCAGGTGTACACCGAGGGGAGCGAGATCGTCGTTCAGCCCGCCGTCCCGAACGTCGCCTACGTGCCCTACTACAACCCGTACGTCGTGTACGGCACATGGTGGTGGCCGGCATACCGGCCGGTGTATTGGCGCCCTTGGGTGCCGCGCCCCGTGTATGTGACGCGGGTATTCCGGCCGGTCGTCTCTCGCCCCATCGTTCGCCCCGTGCACGTGATGCCCGCGCCGCACTTCGCGCCCGTGCCCCGCTTTGCCCGCCGCGTAGAGGTCACCCCGTATCACGCCGTGCCCGAGTCGCGCCGTCAGCCGATCATCCAGAGCGCACCCGCGCTCACGCGTCCGCTTTCCATCTCGCGCCCCGTGAACGCCGGCCAGTTTCGCGCAGGCGCCGGCGCGCAAGCCCATGTGAGCACGCAGGCGAGCGCGCCCGTGTCGCGCTTCTCCGCCTCGCGCGCGAGCGCCGGCCAGCGCCGCTGAAGTAGACTTC
>JBHELS010000026.1:0-5941 GCA_046263015.1 Burkholderiales bacterium
GACGAAGTACGTATAGGTGCGGTCCGACTTGCGCACGACGCGATCCTTGTCGTCGCCGTATTCGGTGGTACGCAACCAGAGGGCGCCGTCCTTCTCATAGGTCTTGCCGCTTGCGACCAGCCCCTTCACGACGGCGTCGACTTTGCCCTCGGTATAGAGGCTCGACTCGAGGTAATACACGTCGAACTTGACCCCGAATGCGGCGAGATCGGCGTCCTGCTCGCGCCGCAGGTAATCGACGGCGAAGCGGCGCACCGCCTCGAGATCGTCGACGCGCCCGCCCGAGCTCCGGTACTCCCGCGCAATCTCCTCGATGTACTCGCCGGCGTAGCCCTCCTCGGGCCAGCCCGCGTCTTCGGGGCGAAGGCCGCGCGCGCGCGCCTGCACCGACCACGCCAGCTTCTCGATTTGCGCGCCGGCGTCGTTGTAGTAGTACTCGCGCGTGACCGCGTGGCCCTGCGATTCGAGAAGGGCGGCGATCGCCTCGCCGAGCGCCGCCTGACGGCCATGCCCCACGTGCAACGGCCCGGTCGGATTCGCCGAGACGAACTCGACTTGGACCGGCGCCCGGTTTGCGTCCGATGCATGCCCGTAACGCGCGCCTTCCCCGAGCGCCCGCGAAATAGCGCCAAGCCGTGCCGCCGCCTTCAGCCTGAAATTGAGGAAGCCGGGACCCGCGATCTCGGGAGGCTCGAAGTCTTCCGGCCTGATGGCGGTGGCAAGCTCGAGCGCTAGCTCGCGCGGCTTGCGCCCGAGGCTTTTCGCGAGCTGCAGGGCGATGTTGGACGAGAAGTCGCCGTGCGTCGACTGCTTCGGCCGCTCGAGCACGATGGGCGCCGAGGCGTGCGCCGGCGCCACCTTCTCCAGTGCGGCGCGCAGGGCCGCCTCGACTTGCGCCTTGGGCTCAAGCGCCATCAGTCGAACTCGATCGGATCGACGTCCAGGTGCCAGCGCACCGCGCGCGCCGGCGTCTCGAAGAGCCGCGCGCTGAGCGCGGCGAGGTAGCTTTGCAGGGCCGGCCGCGAGGCCGACTGCATGACGAGCTGCGCGCGCTCCCAGCCGCCGCGCCGTGTGATCACGTTGGGCACCGGGTCGAAGACGCGCACTGCTGCTGGCGCCTCGACGAGCGCCCGGGCCGCGCGCAGGAATGCGACTGCCAGGGCGAGCTCGGCCGCCTCGGCGCGCAGCGTCGCCTCGAATACGTAGGGCGGAAAGCCCGCGGCCCGACGCTCATCGAGCTGGGCTTGCGCGAAGCGCGCAAAGTCGTGGGCGACCAGCGCCTGGAATAGCGGATGAGTGGGGTAGCGCGTCTGAACGAGCACCTCGCCTCTCTCGGCACGCCGGCCGGCGCGACCGGCCACCTGCGCGAGTACGGCGTAGAGCCGCTCCGCTGACCGATAGTCGATGGAGAGGAGCGAAGCGTCGGCGTTCAGGACCCCGACGAAAGTGAGCTCAGGAAAGTCGTGGCCCTTCGCGAGGAGCTGCGTACCGACGAGGATGTCGCCCTCGCCGCGGCGCAGATCGGCGAGCGTGCGCACGAGCTCGGCGCGCCGGCGTGCGCTGTCGCGGTCGAGGCGAACGATGCGCGCCCCGGGAAAGCGCAGGGCGAGCGTTTCCTCGATGCGTTGCGTACCGCGCCCCATCGGCTTCAGGTCGACGTTGCCGCAAGTCGGGCAGGTGCGCGGGATAGCGTGCTCGGCGCCGCAATGATGGCAGCGCAGGCTGCCTTTGGGAGTTTTCGTCCCCCTCTCGGCCGCATGCAGCACCAGCCGGGCGCTGCAGCGCTCGCACCCCGCGCACCAGCCGCAGGCTTCGCAGGTGAGGACCGGCGCATACCCGCGGCGATTGATGAAGACCAGGCTTTGCTCGCCGCGCGACAGCCGTTCGCCGATGGCGGCGAGGACGGGCGGCGCGATGCCCTCATCCAGCCGATGCTCGCGCAGATCCACCGTGCGGATCACCGGCAGCTCAGCTCCCGGAGCGGCACGCTGGGCGAGCTGCAAACGTTCATAGCGGCCTTGCCGATAGTTGTACCAGCTCTCGAGCGAGGGGGTTGCGGTGCCAAGCACCACCGGGCAGCTCGCGAGCCGCGCCCGGTAGACGGCGACATCGCGTGCTGAATAGCGAACGCCTTCCTGCTGCTTGAACGAGCTGTCGTGCTCCTCATCGACGACGATCAGCGCGAGCTTGGGCAGCGGCGCGAGCACGGCGAGGCGCGTGCCGAGGATGATGCCGGCCTCGCCGCGCGCCGCCGATAGCCAGGCGCTCGTGCGCGCCACGTCTTCAAGCCCGCTATGCATGAGCGCGAGGCGGGCCCCGGGGAACGCCTCGCGGAAGCGCGCTTCGAGCTGCGGCGTGAGGCTGATTTCCGGCACCAGAACGAGCGCCTGCTCGCCGCGTGCGAGCACGCGCGCGATGAGATGCAGGTAGACCTCGGTTTTTCCGCTTCCCGTGACGCCGTGCAGAAGAACTGCCGCGAAGCGGCTGAGTCGCGCAGCGATCGCATCGACGGCGCTTTGCTGCTCGCCGGTGAGCGCGTGCGGCGAGATGAAATCGGCGGCCGCGCCTTGCATCGGCGCTGCCAATGCTTTGCGCGGCAACGGTTTCAGCGAGCGCAGCCGCGGCGGAAGCGACGCGAGCACTGTCTCCCCGAGCGGCCGCTGGTAATAGGCGGCGATGAAGCGCATGAGCTCAAGCCAATCCGCCGACAGCGGCGGTGCGTCGCTGCGCACATCGACGATCGTCTTCAGACGCTCAAATGCGACGTCGCTCGCGATATCGGCATCGACAACGACGCCGGTGTGGCGCCGTCCCGCGAGCGGCACCGTAACGCGGTCGCCTCGCCCCACGCGCGCTCCCGGCGGCAAGGCGTAATCGAAGAGCCGTGGCAGCGGCACGGGCAGCGCGACCCGGACGCAAGAATTTCCCCGGTCGGGCAAGGACTTAGGGTTTGTGGATAAAACTGTGGGTAAGCGCTTCATACTGGCGTCATAGAGGGAAAGCGACGGTTCTGGGGCCCTAGGGCCGTCCGCGACCTAGGCTTTTCCGAGCGTGGAATCAACGTCTTACAGCACCGACCGTAGGGCGAATTTTTGCTGCCGGGATTTTCCCCGCAGGCGGAAAGATTTGTGCATAAGTCAAGAGGCAACGCGGTTTTGCGCCCGAGCGCCGCTGCTGTAAGCGCGCACTTCGTCTACCAGCGAAGCGACGGCCGACACGGGTGTCGCAGGCGCAACTCCGTGGCCGAGATTGAAGATGTGGCCGGGGGCGGGGCCGAACGCATCGAGCACCCGGCGCGCGGCCGCGCGCACGGCCGCCTCGGGCGCGAAGAGCACTGCCGGATCCAGATTTCCTTGAAGGGCGACACGGCCCGCCGCGAGCGTGCGCGCGCGCCGCGGATCCGTCGTCCAGTCGAGCGCGACGGCGCTCGCGCCGCTTGCCATCATTTCGGCAAGCCACGGATTGCCGCCTTTCGTAAAAATGATCGTCGGTACGTCGAGCGCGCGGACGACACGCTGCGTGTACGCGAGCGAGAGCGGCACATAGTCGTCGTGCGCAAGGATGCCGCCCCAAGTATCGAAGATCATCGCGACGTCGATACCGGCTGCGATTTGCGCCTTTAAATAGGCGATGACGGCCCCGGTGTTGACCTCCAGCACGCGGTGAAGAAGCTCGGGCCGGGCGTGGCGCATGTTCTTTACCGTTCGCCAGTCGCTGCTCCCTTGCCCTTCGATCATGTAGCAAGCGAGCGTGAACGGGCTGCCCGAGAAGCCAATGAGGGGCAGGCGATCGGCGAGCGAGCGGCGAATCTCGCGCACGGCGTCGAGCACGTAGCCGAGCTCGGCCGCGGGATCGGGCGCCGCAAGGGCGCCGATGGCGCGCTCATCGCGAAGCGGCCGTGCCAAGCGCGGGCCCTCGCCTTCAGTGAATTCAAGCCCTAGGCCCATCGCGTCTGGAATGGTGAGGATGTCGGAGAAGAGGATGGCCGCGTCGAGCGGAAAGCGTTCGAGCGGCTGCAGCGTCACTTCGGTGGCGAGCGCCGGCGTCTTGGCGAGCGCGAGGAAGCTGCCCGCTTTTGCGCGCGTCTTGTTGTACTCGGGAAGATAGCGGCCCGCCTGGCGCATCAGCCAGATCGGCGTATGCGCCGTCGGCTGCCGAGCGAGCGCGCGCAGCAGCGTGTCGTTTCTCAAACCAGCCGGCCGGTGATGAACTTCCATTCGGCCGCGCTCACCGGCGTGATGGAAAGCCGATTCCCGGGCGCGAGCAAGCGCATTTTGGCGAGCGGGCGCTGCTTACGCAGCTCCGCAAGCGGCACGAGGCGCGTTTTCTTCAGCGCCCGCACGTCGACATTGAACCAGCGCGGCTCGTCCGGCTTTGCTTTCGGATCGTAGTAATCGCTCTTCGGGTCGAACTGCGTCGCGTCCGGATAGGCCTTTGACGCAACCTCGGCGATGCCGGCGATGCCGGGCTCCTCGCAACTCGAGTGATAGAAGAGCACGCCGTCGCCGACCGTCATCTCGTTGCGCATGAAGTTTCGCGCCTGATAGTTGCGCACGCCGCTCCACGGTGTCTTGCGGCCCGGCGCGGCGAGCACGTCATCGATCGAGCACTCGTCGGGCTCGCTCTTCATCAGCCAGTATTTCACCGTTTTTCTGCGGAGGGAGTGTCCCCCGCTCGTGCCGGTGGGCTCGGCTCCCGAACCCTGGCTAAACAGGGTGGTCGCTTTCCGGTCACATCAGGCTCGTCCGGCAGGCGCCACGTAGGCGCCGGGGACGTTCACAACAGTGACACTAGGTCCGCAACCTGAGGAAGCTATCGGTTCGGAAAAATTGAGCCCGGTCGTGCACAGCAGGGAACAGAAATCTTTTAGAACAACTTTTCCTGTTTGGCAATCGCCGCATCGAGGCGGGACTCGATCGCCGACAGACGCTTCTTGACTTTGCCGACATCGAAACCGGCGCCGAGTTTCACACTCAGCAATTCATGGGCCACGTTGAGCGCGGCCATGACGGCGATTCTCTCCGCCCCCATGACTTTGCCGGCGTGACGTATCTCGTTCATCTTGCCATCCAGGTAGGCGACTGCCTGCATCAGGGCTTCGCGTTCATTGTCCTCGCAGGCGACACGATACGTTCGCCCTAGAAGTTGTACCTCGACGGTTTTTCCCGCTTCAGCCATCAGCCTGGAAGGCGGCTCAGCAAACCCTCGAGCCGCGACTTTGCGCCGTCGATTTTTTCGTTCAGGCGCTTGGCGTCGTTCTGCGCGGCGGCGAGCTGCTGGCGCAGGTCCGTGTTCTCCGCCCGCAGACGCTCGCAGAGCGCCACGAACTGTTGGACCTTGGCCTCGAGTGAATTGAACTCCGCCTCCACGGGCGCGACTATGTTGCAAATTTCAAGCTGAGTCAAGAAGTAACAGCGGCTTTTGCATGTACTGCATGACCTTGCGCGGGCGGCCGGGGCGTTTAAGATTGCGGCCGCTGCCAGGTGCTCGGGAACGAGGTGCAAGCCCTCGACTGCCCCCGCAACGGTAAGCGAGAAGAACCGCTCGAGCAGTGCCACTGCGCGTAGGCGCGGGAAGGTGGGCGGCGAAAAGCTCGCGAGTCCGGAGACCGGCCTGGAAGCGTTCATTAACCGCTTTCAGGCGTCGGGGAAGACGCCAGGGAGGTTCACATGCTGCGCCTCATCGCCGGCCTCCTCACCGGCTTTGCTGTTTCACTCTGTGCCGCACAAGACGAAACCGTGGTCGTCACGGCGACCCGCTTTGCCGATTTGAAACGCGATCTGCCCGTGGGCGTTACGGTGATCACGGCGGACGACATCAGGAAGAGCGCCACGTCGGACCTGCCGGAGATCCTGGCGCAATTCGGGCTCCTGCAGGTACGCAACCTCACCGGCACGCGGAATCAGCAAATCGATCTGCGTGGCTTCGGTATCACCGGAGA
>JBHELS010000027.1:0-3167 GCA_046263015.1 Burkholderiales bacterium
CAGGGTTGCCCCCGCGCTGCCGCTCGACTTGCATGTGTAAGGCATGCCGCCAGCGTTCAATCTGAGCCAGGATCAAACTCTTCAATTGATTTGAACCTGATGCCGGCACCCGATGGAAACTGAGGCCGGCGAATTACTAATGCTTCACTCAAAGTAAACGAGGTTTACTTCTTCGTGAGCACTTGATGCTTTGAGCCGCTCCGCAATGTCCGAAGACACGCTTCGCGGTTGCGCCTAAAGCTCAAGCGCCCACACCTATCGGCTGCGAATTTTTAAAGAGCGTTGGTTGCGGGGAGAGGATTTGAACCTCTGACCTTCGGGTTATGAGCCCGACGAGCTGCCAGACTGCTCCACCCCGCGCCCGAAGAGACAAAAATTATAGCTGGCGCTGCAACATGGTGTCAATGAAAGTCGACGTCTCACATGCTGCGGAGCATTCGAACGGCGCGGCTCGCAGAAGTTCCCGACGCCGCGCGGCTACACCCCGCCTCATTGGCGGGCTGAATCAGGGCCCTGGCTCCAGGGGCGGCCCTCGCGAGCGCCGGCGGCCCTAGTCAGCGCTCGCGCCGCTCGCGCGGATGACGCGCGACCACTTTTCGCTTTCGCCACGGATCCAACGCTGGAACTCCGCGGGGGTGCTCGCGACGACGTCGAAGCCTTGCCGTGCAAGCAGATCTTCGGCGTCCGGGTTTTTCATCGCCCGCATCGTCTCCATGCTCAAGCGCTCGAGCACCTCTCGCGGCGTCGCCGCCGGTGCAAGAAGCCCGATCCACGCGAGCGACTCGAGCTGCGCATAACCGAGCTCGGCGACGCTTGGCACCTCGGGCGCGAGCGCGCTGCGCTTTAACGCCGTGACGGCGAGTGCTTTCATCTTGCCCGCGCGCACATGCGGCAGGACGCCGGGAATGATTGCGAACATCGCATGGATGTTGCCGGCCAGCATGTCCGTCACCGCGGGCGGAAATCCGCGATAGGGAATGTGAACGGCATAGAACTTCGCCTCGGCCTTCAACAACTCCATGGTGAGATGCGAGGCGCTGCCGGCGCCGACCGAGCCGTAGGAAATCCGTCCCGGCTTGGCCCGAGCGTAGTCGATGAACTGCCGGAAGCTTTCTGCCTTCAGCTCCGGAACGACGACCAGCATCTGCGGCGCGGACGCGAGCAGCGAGATCGGCGCGAGATCCTTGTCCGGATCGTACGAAAGCGAGCGGTATAAATACTTGTTGGTGGCGACCGGACCGTTGGTGCCGATGAGGAGCGTGTAGCCATCCGGCGCCGCCTTGGCCACCCCTTCCGTGCCGATGTTGCCCCCCGCGCCAGCGCGGTTCTCGACCAGGAACGGTTGCCCGAGCGACTCCTGGAGTTTCGAGGCGAGCGTGCGACCGACGATGTCGGGCGTCGAGCCCGGCGGAAACGGCACCTCGAGCTTCACCGGGCGCGATGGATAGGGCTGTGCCATCGGCGCCAAAGAAATCACTACCGACAGCATCGCGGCCCACCGCATCACATCTTCTCCGTCTCGCCGCCGCGCGGCTGCCAGACGAGGAGGCGCCGCTCCGCGAGGGTCACACCCCAGTCGAGGAGGAGCGCGAATGCGGTGAGCACCACGATTCCCGCGAAGACGGCGTTGATGTCGAAGGTGCCTTCGGCTTGCAGGATGAGATAGCCGACGCCGCGCGACGAGCCGAGGTATTCGCCGACCACCGCGCCCACGAATGCGAGGCCCACGGAATTATGCAGGCTCGCGAACACCCAGCTCATGGCGCTCGGGATGTAGACGTGCCGCAGGAGCTGGCGATCATTGGCGCCGAGGATGCGTGCATTCGCGACGACGGTGAAGCTCACTTCGCGCACGCCCTGATACACATTGAAAAACACGATGAAGAAGACGAGCGTCACGCCGAGCGCCACTTTCGAGCCGATGTCGAGCCCGAACCAGACGGCGAAGATCGGCGCGAGGATGACGCGCGGCATGGAGTTCAGCGCCTTGATGTACGGATCGAAGAGGGCGGACGCGGTCGGTGAAAGCGCGAGCCACAGCCCCATCGCGAGGCCCAACGCCGTGCCGATGAGAAAGGCGAGCGCCGTCTCGAGCAGCGTCACCCAGAGGTGGGCGTAGATCGTGCCGGTTGCAAACCATTGCCACATGCGCTCGAACACCTTGAGCGGCTCGCCGAAGAAGAACGCCGCCTTATGCGGGTCGTCGAAGTAAAGGGGCGGCAGGAGCGTCGGACTGGTCGCCACATACCAGAAAAGCAGAAACGCGACGAGGAGCAGCACCTGCCACAGCCGCAGCCATTTAGTGGAGCTGCTGTTGCGCATAACTCTTCAGCACTTCTTCGCGCATCGCGTGCCAGATCATGCCGTGGAGCTCGATGAAGCGCGGCGTCAGCCGGATCTCCGCCACATCCCGCGGTCGCGGCAGGTCAATCACGAATTCGCCGATCGGATGCGATTCCGGTCCCGCCGCGAGCACCACGACGCGGTCGGAAAGCGAGATCGCTTCCTCGAGATCGTGCGTGATGAAGAGGACGGACTTGCGGTTCGCCGACCAGAGCTCGAGCAACTGGTTCTCCATGAGCTGGCGCGTCTGTATGTCGAGCGCCGAGAACGGCTCATCCATGAGGATGATCTGCGGGTCGAGGATCAGCGTCTGCGCGAGCGCCACGCGCTTTCGCATGCCGCCCGAGAGCTGGTGTGGGTAGCGCTCGCCGAAGCCGCGCAAGCCGACCCGTTGCAGCCACTCATCGGCTCTTCGCCCGGCCTCGGTGCGCTCGACGCCGCGGAACTCGAGGCCTGCGGCGACGTTGGCGCGCGCCGTGCGCCAGGGCATGAGCGCGTCCGTCTGGAAAAGATAGCCGGCCTTGGCGTTGAGCCCGGAGAGCGGCTCGCCAAAGAGGCTGACGCCCCCCGTGGACGGTTGCAGGAGTCCGACCGCGACGTTGAGCAGCGTCGATTTGCCGCAGCCGGTCGGGCCGACCACGGAGACGAACTCGCCGGGCGCGACCCGCAAACTCGTGTCGCGTACCGCGGTATAGCGGGCGCCGTCGGGCGAGACGAACGTGACAGTGATCGCCTCGAGCGCGAGCGCCGGGACCACGCTACTTTTGCTTGTCGAGCTTCGCGTGCGCGCGCTTCACGAACTCGTTCGTGTAGGTCTCGGCAAG
>JBHELS010000028.1:0-10579 GCA_046263015.1 Burkholderiales bacterium
ACGATGAGCTTGAGCTGGTCGAGGCAAAGTGTCGTGCCGGAAGCCGCGAGCGAGCGCTCGAGCACCAGCTCGCGCGTTTGCGGGTTCAGAATGCCCGAGTGCTCGAGTGTCATGACGAAGCCGCGGCATTCGGCATCGAGCTTTGCCAGTTCCCGCGGCGCGAAGGCGCGAAAACTGGTGCGCACGTCAGGTAATGGCGCCGCGACGCCGCGCGGTGCGTGTAATACGCCCGCGAGCCAATGCAGCGCTTCCGTGATGTCCGAATCGTCGAAGCCCGCGGCGGAGAGCTTGCGCGCTACCCGATCGCGGTCATCGGCGATTTCGGCCTGCTGGCAGTTCTCGAACAGATACACCAAGACGTCGTACATAGTAGGCACTCCTTTCTTATAACGCGGGGACGCGACAAGCGTTTACCCGCGGTGCGCCTTTTCCAGGCGCTGATAAAGCCCTCCCGGCAGCACGGTCACCTGGCCGTCGAGTTCGAGACGAAGTAATTGCGCCGCCACCTGTTCGGCGGTGAGCCCTGCGCGCATGCAAAGCGAATCGACGTCGACCGGATCGTGTCCCATCACGGCAAGCAGTCCGACATCCTTGGTCGCGACAGCGGCTGTGGTATCGGCCGAGCCGCTCCTCTGAAAGCCGCTCAGCTCCATTAGGACGTCGTCGGCGGACTCGACGAGCTTGGCTCCGGATTTGATAAGGGCGTGGCAGCCTTTCGATAGCGGCGAATGGATCGAGCCAGGTATGGCGTACACCTCGCGTCCCTGGTCGGCAGCCAAGCGCGCCGTGATGAGCGAGCCCGATGCGACGGCCGCTTCTACCACCAAGCAGCCGCGGGCGAGTCCGCTGATTAGCCGATTTCGGCGTGGAAAATTATGGGCGATGGCGGGCGTGCCGAGCGCAAACTCGGAAAGGAGCAATCCCTTCTGCGCGATCTCGACCGCGAGCTCGGCGTTGCGGCTCGGGTACACCACGTCGATGCCGGTTCCGAGCACGGCGACGGTCGAGCCCGGGCCCGCGAGACCGCCACGATGCGCGGCCGCGTCAATACCGAGCGCCAGTCCGGAGACGACGGTGAGACCGGCCTCGCTCAGCGCCTTCGCGAACTGCCAGGCATTACTTTCGCCTTGGGCAGAGGCGTTACGGCTGCCGACGATGGCGAGCGACGGGCTTTGCAGCAAGCCAATGCGCCCGTGCGCATAAAGCACGGCCGGCGGGTCGCTGGTTTCGAGGAGCGCATGCGGATAGGTTTCGTCCGCGAGCGTGATGATGTGGTGTTGCTCGCCTGCCGCCCAGTCGAGCGTCCGCGCCACGAGCGCACGTACGCGTTCGGAGTCGAGCGCCTCGAGCGCGGTCGGCGTCAAATGGGCACGCAGTTCGGCGCGCTTTCGTGCGAGCACGGCTTCGGGCAAGCCAAACTGCTTGAGCAGATTGCGAAGCGTCGAGCCGCCGAGCCCCGGGGTGAGCGAGAGCTGCAACCAGCTCGCCAGTCCCGGGTCCGGGTTCATGCGCGCGGCGCGCGTCGCCTGCTAGGGCGTCTGTACAACGTCGAGCGGGCCGATCGGCCGCGAGATATGCATCACCAATGCATAGGATACGCGGTCGAAGACGCGAAACACAAAAGCAAGGCCCGCGCGCTCATCAGGCAACTTGATCGTCGCACCGCGCTTAGACACGTCGCGCACGGCGCCGCCGAGCGCGTAGAGCGCGAGGACGTGGCCCACCTCGATGCCATCGCGCGCGCCGCGATTGATACTGATGATGGTCTGCGGCCCGGCTTCCGCCACCTTGCCAAGGCCGCCGTGGATAGCGATGACGCGTCCTCGAATATCGGTGGTCGGCGCATGCGGGGCATAGTTGACGACTTGGGGCCGCCCCGCCGGAACGAGCTTGTCGCCGGCGCCCACTTCCTGGGCGGCGCTTGTCAGGACGACCGTGGCAGGGTCGCCTTCGCGCTCGAGGCGTGCCGTGCCGAGATAGATGGCCTCGTAGGCGAGCGTTTGATTGCTGTCCGGGTCGACAAGCGGCTGACCGCGCCGGAAGACATACCAGTTTTCCTCCTTCGCGCCGCTGATGCCGCGCACGTAAGCGCTGTTGCCGGCGGCGAGGATGACGCGATCGGCCTGCGTGCCGACGATCGTCGGTGCCTTTTCTAATCCATCGGGCTCGACAACGAGCGGGCGGGAAAGAAACGGCTCGATCACCGACGAGGGGATGCTCGGGATGCTTTCCTTCGCCAGGGACTCGCTGCGGATACGCGGCCCAAGCTTGTCCGTGCCACTCGGCACCTTAGCAACACCTGGTGCAGGCGTCGTAGCGGTCCCGGCGCCGCTGCCCGTGCCGATGGTGAGTTGGCCGCGCGCCCGATCGAGGGTGATGACGTAACCCGGATAAATAAGGTGCGGATTTCGGATCTGGTCCTTGTTGAGCCCCCAGAGCTCGGGCCAGCGCCAAGGGGAGTCCGTATAGCGCTGCGATATTCCCCAAAGCGTATCGCCCGGTACGACGACGTAGCGATCGGGCGCATCCGGCTTGATCGTCAGAGGTGTGCTCGGCGCCTGAGCGAACGAGGCCGCGCATATAACGAAGAAACCGAGTGCTGTGATAGACTTACGCAATTGCTGGACCATGGTGACCCCGCCCGGTTTTTGTTGTGGCCCCTTGGATCGGCCTTGTTTTTCAAATAGCTTATGTGGCACCTGAGATTGTCCATATAATCTATTCAATTCGCAAGTAATTTTGGCTCCATGGCGATTCTGAACATCCTCCGTTACCCCGACGCCCGCCTGCACAAGGTTGCTGCTCCCGTCACCGTCTTTGATGCCGCGCTCAAGCGCCTCGTGGCTGACATGGTCGAGACCATGTATGCGGCCCCCGGCATCGGCCTCGCCGCGACGCAGGTCGACGTTCATAAACAAGTGGTTGTCGTGGACGTGTCCGAGCGGCGCGACTCCCTCGTCGTTCTCGTCAACCCGCAAATCGTTGAGGCGAGCGGTGAGTCAGATATCGAAGAGGGATGCCTCTCGGTGCCCGGGATTTACGAGCTTGTCCCGCGCGCCGAGCGTGTCAAAGTGCGCGCCCATGACCAAAACGGCAACGCCTTCACGCTCGAAGCGCAGGGCCTGCTTGCCGTCTGCATCCAGCACGAGATGGATCACCTGAAGGGCAAGGTGTTCGTCGAGCACCTGTCGCAGCTCAAGCAGCAGCGCGTTCGCGCCAAGCTAGCGAAGCAGCTGCGTAAGTCCGCCTGACGCGGTCCTGCGCTTAATCTTCGCCGGAACGCCGGCCTTCGCCACGCGCGCGCTCGAGCGCTTGCTCGACGCCGGCCATGACGTCGCCCTCGTTCTGACCCAGCCCGACCGACCCGCCGGGCGCGGCCAGAGAAGTAGCGCAAGCGCGGTCAAGAGTTTCGCGCTCGCACGCTCGCTTCCCCTAGAACAGCCCTCAACGTTGCGCGACGATGAACTAATCGATCGCCTGCGCGAGCTCGGGGCCGATGCATTCGTCGTGACGGCCTATGGATCGTTGATACCCGCGGCGGCGCTCGAGGTCGCCCGCCACGGCGCGCTAAATATCCACGCGTCGCTCCTCCCGCGCTGGCGCGGCGCCGCGCCAATCCACCGGGCGCTGCTCGCGGGCGATGGCGAGACCGGGGTGTCCATCATGAAGATGGATGCTGGCCTGGACACGGGACCGGTGTTTGCGCAGCGCCGAACGCTCATTGGACCCGACGATGATTGCGGCACGCTCCACGAGCGGCTCGCCGAGCTCGGCGCCGACGCGCTTCTCCAGGTCTTGACGGCCATCGCCCAGGGAGCGGCACGCGCGAGCCGACAACCGGAGGCTGGCGTCACGTATGCGCGCAAGATCGAAAAGGCCGAAACGCGGCTCGACTGGCGGCGGCCGGCCTTGGAACTTGAGCGTGCGGTACGGGCTTTCAGGCCTGTGCCGGGCGCGAATACTTGCCTCGCCGGAGAAGCGCTGAAGATCTGGCGCGCGCGCCCGGCGCCTGGCGCCTGCGAGCCGGGGGCGATACTCGAGCGCGGCGGCGAATTGCGCGTCGCCTGCGGCGAGGGCGCGCTCGTCCTGGAAGAGCTGCAGCCGGCAGGCGCTCGCCGCATGTCCGCGGCCGAATTCCTGCGCGGCCGGCGTCTGGGGCCGGGCGCGAGATTTGAGTGACGCTCGCCGCGGAGCTCGCGCAGTCGGCGCGCATGGTGGCGAGCGTCGCCGCCGGCAAGAGCCTCGCCGAACAGTTCGATGAAGAGCTGCCACTCGCGAACGCGTCACGCGCGGCCCTCATCGATCTCACGCATGGCACCCTGAGGCGCTACGGTCGCTCGCCCGCGATCGTGCGCGAACTTTCGTCACGCGCTCGCTCCTCCGATGATCGGGTCGAGGCTCTCCTGTGGTGCGCCTTTTATGCGGTCGATTCCGGCCGCTATCGCGAACACACCTTAGTCGACCAAGCCGTAAAAGCTTGCGTGTTCCTCGAGCAATGGAGCGCGAAAGGCTATGTGAATGCTCTTCTGCGTCGATATCTGCGCGAACGCGCCGCTATCGACGCTCGTATTTCGCGTGACGAGGAGGCGGCGCATCAGCATCCGCGCTGGTGGATCGAGCTCGTGCGCCGTGCCTACCCGCAGGCATGGCAGCAAGTGCTTGCGGCCGGCAACAGCCATCCGCCGATGGGCTTGCGGTTGAATCGACGCCGTGCCGAGATGCAGACGTACGAGGGCAAACTCGCGCAGCACGGCATGACGGCGCGCCGCATCGGCGCGCAGAGCTTGATTCTCGAGCGGCCGGTTCCGGTAGAGCGTCTACCGGGATTTGCGAGCGGCGAAGTGTCGGTGCAGGACATTGGCGCCCAACGCGCGGCGCGCCTGCTCGACGCAGCGGCCGGTGAACGCGTGCTGGATGCTTGTGCGGCGCCCGGCGGTAAGACGGCCCACATCCTCGAACTCGCCGATGTGGCACTCACGGCGCTCGACGTGAATGCGGGACGCGCGGCGCGCATGGCGCCGAACCTCGAGCGCCTCGGCCTGCATGCCGAAGTGCGCGTCGGCGATGCCGCCGAACCAGCGCATTGGTGGAACGGCGTGCCCTTCGAGCGCATCCTTGCCGATGTGCCGTGCTCGGCCTCCGGCATCGCACGCCGGCATCCGGACGTGAAATGGCTGCGCCGCGTCGACGACCTCGCTTCCTTCGCCACGCGTCAGGGCTCGATCCTCGCCGGACTTTGGCGCGTGCTCGCACCGGGTGGTAAATTGCTGTATGCCAGCTGCTCGGTTTTTCCGGAGGAAAACGAAAGCGTGGTTTGCGCCTTCCTCGCTTCGCAGCCGGACGCGCAGCGCCTGCCCTTGTCGGACGGGCAGCCGGCGCAATGGCTGCCCGGCGCCGAGCACGACGGCTTCTATTACGCGTTGATCGAAAAACGCGCGTGACATGAGCGCGATGCAGCGCATCGCCCGGTGTGTCGTGCTCATCATCCTGGTTGCTTCGCCGCCCGTACGGGCGGACGAGATCGACGTCAGCCAAGCGCGGTTGCGCGCCGTCGAGGATGGCCTGGTCCTCGATGCGGATTTCGATTTCGAACTGAGCCCGCGTCTTGCGGAAGTGGTCTCGGGCGGCGTGCCACTGTATTTTCGCGTCGACTTCGAGCTCAGCCGCCGGCGCTGGTACTGGTTCGACGATAAGGCGGCGTCCAAGCGGCTCGAGCTACGCCTGTCCTATCATCCGCTCACCCGGCAGTACCGGCTCTCGACCGGCCTGCTGCAGCAGAGCTTTGCCACGCTCGATGAGGCGCTGAACGTGCTCAAGCACATTCGCAGTTGGCTGGTCGTTGATCGCACGGTGACCTTCGCCGCGGCGGACTACGACGCGGCCGTGCGCATGCGGCTCGATGGTGCGCTTTTGCCGAAGCCCTTCCAGTTGAGCGCGCTCACCAACCGCGAGCTGCAACTCGATTCTCCGTGGCGGCGCTTTACGGTACATGCGCCGCGCCAGGTGCCGGCCCCGGTCGAGAGCCGCGAGCCCGACACGGCAAGGGCGCGATGAAGCTCCTCCTCATGGTCGGCAGCGGGGTCGCCGCCGTAGGGCTCTTCCTCCTCGCCACGGCGAGCAGCGACACCGCCTTCTTCGCGCAGCAGTACCCGTTGCTACTTGGACTGAACGCCGCGTCGGCGACGCTCTTTGGCGCCTTGGTGATCTATGAGCTCATGGCGCTCGCGCGCCGCTACCGGGCACGGGTCTTCGGCACGCGGCTTACCTGGCGACTGTTTCTTCGCTTTGCCGCGCTCGCCGTCCTTCCGGGCCTGATCGTCTACGCGGTCTCGGTTCAGTTCATCACGCGCTCGATCGAGTCCTGGTTCGACGTCAAGGTCGACGCGGCGCTCGAAGGCGGCATGAACCTCGGCCAGCAGGCCATCGACCAGATGTCGATTGAGCTACAGACGAAGGCGCGCGCCATGGCGCTCGAGCTCGCCGATTCGTCACCCACGCAGCTGGTGAGCACCCTCGAGCGGCTTCGTCTCCAAGCGAGCGTGCGCGAAGCGCTCGTCCTCAATGCGCGCGCGCGAGTCCTCGCCGCCGCGAGCGAGGACACCGCGAACCTGGTGCCCGAATTGCCGACCGCGGCGCTCCTTCGCCAAGCGCGTGCGCAGCGCGGCCACGTGGCGATCGATGCGCAACCGGGTAAGGCATTATCGCTGCGCGCCATCGTGCCGATCGAGCCGCTCGCCCTCACCGCCGAGCCGAAATTCCTCCAGCTTCGCGCGCCGGTGCCGGCGAACCTGGCGCGCAACGCCGAGGCGGTCGAAGCGGCCTACCGCGATTATCGCGAGCTCGCCCTGTCGCGCGACGGTCTTAAGCGCATCTACGTGGTGACCCTCAGTTTCGCGCTCCTCATGGCGCTCTTTGTCGCGATCGCCGTGGCGGCGACGCAGTCAAAACTTCTCGCCCAGCCGCTCGCCACGCTCGCTCAAGCCATGCAGGCGGTGGCACGAGGCGATTTCTCGCGCCATGCGCCGGTGACGAGCCGCGACGAGCTTGGGGTTCTCACCGAATCGTTTAATTCGATGACGCGTCAGCTTGACGAAGCGCGCCGGGTGCTCGAGGCGAACCGCGCGGCGCTCGAGGCGGCGAAGGCACGTCTGGAAAACATCCTCGCCAATCTCTCCGCTGGCGTGCTGGTATTCGGGCCGGATCTCGCGCTATCCATCACCAACCGCGGCGCTAGCGCGATCCTCGCCGACGAGCTGGAAGAGTTCGCGGACCTGATGCGCACGCACTTGCGCGAGCAGCAAACGAAGCCCTGGCAGCTCGAGCTCGAGCTGAAGCGCAGTCGAAAGAGCGTGCACGCGCGAGGCGTTGCGCTGCCGGAAGCGACCGGCGGCGGCTATGTCGTGGTGTTCGACGACATCACGCAAATGATCAACGCGCAGCGTGCCACCGCCTGGGCGGAGGTCGCGCGCCGCCTTGCCCACGAGATCAAAAATCCGCTGACGCCGATCCAGCTCTCGGCCGAGCGCCTGGAGATGAAGCTTGCAGCGCGCCTCTCGCGCGCCGACGCCGAGGCGCTGCGGCGCTCGACCAGCACCATCGTCAACCAGGTGGCGGCACTCAAGGCGATGGTCGATGACTTCCGCGACTATGCGCGCCTGCCCGCGCCACAGCCCACGCGCCTCGATCTCAACGCGCTTGTGAGCGAGGTGCTCGCCCTGTACGAGACTTCGCAGGTGCCGATCAGCAAGCGGCTCGAGCGCGCGCTGCCGCCGGTGTGGGCCGACGCCTCGCAGATCCGCCAGGTGATCCACAACCTCGTGCAAAACGCGCAGGATGCGCTCGACAACGTGCGCAGCGCCGGGCGCACGCCCTCGATCGAGGTACGCACCGAGCTCGCGGGCGACCGCGTGCGCCTCGCCGTGTCGGACAATGGCGGCGGCTTTCCCGAGGAGTTGATGGCGCGCATTTTCGAGCCTTATGTGACCACCAAACCGCGCGGTACAGGTTTGGGCCTCGCTATCGTCAAGAAGATCGTGGACGAGCACCACGGCACGGTGGCGATCGAGAACCGCGAGCCGCGCGGCGCCTCCGTCACCGTCTTCTTGCCGCTCGCCGAGGCCGCCTAGCGATGGCGCAGATCCTGGTGGTGGACGACGAAGTAGGGATCCGCGAGCTTCTCTCGGAGATCCTCGCCGATGAGGGCCACCAGGTAGCGCTCGCCGAGAGCGCCGCGCAGGCGCGCCGCTTCCGCGAGCGTGCGCGCCCTGACCTCGTGCTGCTCGACATTTGGATGCCGGACACCGACGGCATCACGCTTCTCAAAGAATGGGCGGCGAGCGGTCAGCTCACCATGCCCGTCGTCATGATGTCGGGACACGCGACCATCGAGACGGCAGTCGAGGCGACACGCATCGGGGCGCTCGACTTCCTCGAAAAGCCGATCGCGCTGCAGCGGCTTCTTACGACGGTCAAGCGCGCCCTGCGCCATCCGGAAGCAACTGCCGCGCCGGCGTTCAGCCTTGCGGCGCTCGGGCGCTCGAACGCGCTCGCAGAGGCGAAAAAGCGCCTCGCGCAGCTCGCGAGCCTGGCGGCGCCGCTTTTGCTCCGTGGCGAGCGCGGCATGCGAGCCGAGCTTTTCGCGCGGCTGATCGTTCCCCCTGGCGCGCCGTTCGTCGCGGGGCCGCAAACGCTCGCCGAGGCGCCCTCCGAGCTTCTCGCCAAGGCGGCCGGTGGCGTCCTTTTCCTCCCCGACCTTAGCCGCCTCGAGCGCGCCGAGCAGCGCCATGTCGAATTTCTGCTGCCGCGCGCCGACAAATACAAAGCGCGCATCGTTTCGTTCTCTCCGATCGACGCGCGCACGCTCGTGGAGAAGCACGATTTTGACCCTGAGCTGTGCGTGCGGCTCGCGGAGTTGACGCTGAAGCTGCCTCCGGTGCGCGATTTCGCCGAGGACGTTCCGGATCTCGCGTCGCTGATGCTCGTGCAGCTCGTCGAGGGGCGGCTTTGTCCGCCCCGCCGGCTATCGATCGCGGCGCTGAACGCGCTACGCCATCATCCGTGGCCGGGCAACCTGGCGGAAATCGAGAGCGTCGTGAAGGACCTCGCCTTCACCGCGCTCGAAGAGGAAATTCAGCTCCAGGACGTCGAGCGCGTGCTCGCCGCGCGCGGCTCGCCGAGCACGCTGCCCGAAGTATCGGTCGACCGTCCGTATCGTGAGGCCCGCGAAGCGTTCGAGCGCGTGTACTTCGAGCACCTGCTCGCCCGCGAGCACGGCAGCATGTCGCGCGTGGCCGAGCGCTCCGGACTTGAGCGCACGCACCTCTATCGGAAGCTCAAGGCGCTCGGGCTGCCGGTCGGCCGCCGCGAGGAATAGTCAGGAGCGCTTCTTCGGCGTCTTTTCGCGCTGCGGCCGCTTCTTGCCGTAGCTGCCGCGATAGATCTTGCCCCGCCGCGTGCGCTTGTCGCCTTTTCCCATGGCCGGCGATTATAGCGAGGCGCTCGCGAGCGGACGATGCGGCTCGTAGCCGAGATTGGGCGCGAGCCAGCGCTCCGCTTCCCCGAGCGCGCAACCGCTTCGGCGCGCATAGTCTTCCACCTGATCGCGGCCGATCTTGCCGACCGCGAAGTAGGCCGCCTCCGGATGCGAAAGGTAGAAGCCCGCCACCGACGAGGCCGGCAGCATGGCGAAGGACTCGGTAAGTCGCATGCCGGCGTGGCGCTCGGCCTGCAGCAGCCGGAAGAGGGCGCCCTTCGGCACGTGGTCCGGGCAGGCGGGATAACCCGGCGCCGGCCGGATGCCGCGGTAGGCCTCGGCGACGAGCTTTTCCGTCGTGAGGTCCTCATCGGCCGCGTAGCCCCAGAACTCCCGGCGTACGCGTTCATGCAGCCGCTCGGCGAACGCTTCGGCGAGCCGGTCAGCGAGCACCTTGAGCATGATCGCGTTGTAGTCGTCGTGGCTCGCCTCGAAGCGGTGCACGCGCTCATCGTAGCCGTCCGTGCACACCGCGAAGCCGCCGACCCAGTCGTGCACACCGCTCGCCTTGGGCGCAACGAAGTCGGCAAGGCAGAGGTTTGGCCGCCCCTGCGGTTTGCGACTTTGCTGCCGCAGGTTGTGCCAGGTGATGAGGCGGGTACGGCGCTCCTCGTCGGCGTAGATCTCGATATCGTCGTCGTCCACTTGTGCCGCGGGATACAGGGCGAGGACGCCGTTCGCGATGATCCAGCGCTCTGCCACGGCCCGAGCGAGCATTGCCCGCCCTTCGGCGAGCAGCTTGCGCGCCTCGCTGCCGACGACCGGATCTTCGAGGATGCGCGGATACGAGCCCGAAAGCTCCCATGCCTGAAAAAACGGCGACCAGTCGATATACGGCACCAGTTGCGCGAGCGGGAAATCGGCGAGCGCGATGACACCGGTACGCCTCGGCTTGGGCGGCCGATACACGCCCCAGTCGGTCTTCAAGCCGAGCCGGCGCGCTTCGGCGAG
This sequence comes from Burkholderiales bacterium, assembly GCA_046263015.1. GTDB lineage: Bacteria > Pseudomonadota > Gammaproteobacteria > Burkholderiales > SG8-39 > SCGC-AG-212-J23. Next base: position 10,484 of record JBHELS010000028.1, read on the forward strand.
CGCGAGGAGCGGCCCGGGTCCGCTTTTTTGACTGTGCTGCACGCGGATCTTTTCGTAGTCGGCGCGTACCTCGGCGAGGAACGCATCGCGGCCATC
>JBHELS010000029.1:0-7138 GCA_046263015.1 Burkholderiales bacterium
TTCGCCGCCGCGCAGCGCGCGGTGCAGGAGGCGAGCAGCCTCGAGCGCGATACGTCGTTCGCTCGCTTTCTCGCGCGCCAGCGACTGCCTGCGCAGACCAAGGCGCTCGCGACGATGATGGTGCAAGGCTTCGACGCGGCCGATCCGAAGGTGGTCAGCGCAAAGTCCATTGCCGAGGAGTGGCGCGGGAGCGATCTCGGCGACTCGCAGCCCCGCCCGGAAGGCGGCTATGGCGCGCTCTTCGACTGGCTTGCGCACGAGGTGCTTGCGCGCGGGGCGCGCTTGCAGCTTGGCGCGGCGGTCAGCGCCGTGCGCTGGCGCCGCGGCGGCGCGACCCTCACGGCGAGCTTCCAGGGCGAGCGCTTCTCGGTTCGCGCGCGGCGCGTGATCGTCAGCGTGCCGCTCGGTGTGCTTCAGGCGGGACCGCTTCGCTTTCGCGAGAAGCGAGCCGCGCTCTCGAAGCTCGAGTCCGGACCCGTGGTCCGCGTCGCAATGCGCTTTCATCGGGCGTTCTGGGAAGAGCGGGCGCCGGGCGTCGCGTTCTTTCACACACCCGATGAGCCTTTTCCGACGTGCTGGACGCCGCTCCCGCTGCGCGCGCCATTGCTCACCGCGTGGGCCGGCGGACCGAAGGCCGCGCGCCTCAGCGGGCGATTGACCGCGGCGTTGGTGCGCGCCGCACTGCGCTCCGTGGAGGCGTTATTTGGCCGCGGCGCGGAGCGCGCGCTCGCCGCGGCGTATGCGCACGACTGGCGCGCCGACCCGTACGCGCGCGGCGGTTACAGCTACGTCAAGGTCGATGGCCAAGGCGCGCGTGAAGAGCTCGCCGCGCCGATCGCCGGCACGATCTTCTTCGCCGGAGAAGCAACCGACAGCGAGGAGGCCGGGACGGTCGCCGGCGCGTTGCGCAGCGGCATCCGCGCGGCGCGCGAGGCGATGTGATGCGCGCCGGGGCGACAAGCGGGCTCGAGGCGGGTGAATCGTCGCCGCCGAGGTGAATGCTGCCGCGCAGACGAGCGCGCGGAAGGAGAAGGCCGTTCAATTCTCGAATTGAGTTCCGGGGAACGGAACGAGCGAAAGGATGCCTGGCGCGCTGCGCGGTTTAGATCCGCGCAGCACGCGAGGCTATGCGCTAAGGCTTACTTCGAGCTGCCGCTCGAGCTGCCGGAGGCACCGCCAGAGGCGCCGCCGCTCGAGCCGCCGGACGAGGGCGACTTGCTCGACGAGCTGCCCATCGAGCCGCTGCTGCTGCCGGAGCCGCTGCCCGAGCTGCTGGGCGAGCTGCTCGACGAGGGCGAGCTGCTGCTGCCGCTCGCCGCGCTACCGCTCTTCGCTTTGTCCTGGCTGGCGCTTGAGCCGGCGCCGGCGTTGTCACGATTGCACGCCGCCACGCCAACAGCGAGCGCAAAGGCCGTAAGGGCCGCAGTTAAGGCTTTCATGTTCATGCATCTCCTCTGAAAAGGGAACGGGGCACTACCCCATGAACGGAGCAAAGGAGATGCCGTGATGCTGTAGGCGAAACTGTGATTGTCAGGCGGCGGCGCGCTCCGCGCGCTTTCTCTCATGCTCCTTGAGGAAGCGTTTACGCAATCGGATCGACCGCGGAGTAACTTCTGCAAGCTCATCGTCGCCAATAAACTCCACTGCATACTCGAGGGTAAGTGCGATCGGCGGCGTGAGGTCGATCGCCTCGTCCTTGCCTGAGGCGCGGATGTTCGTGAGCTGCTTGGTGCGGATCGGATTGACGACGAGATCGTTGTCGCGCGTGTGCACGCCAATGATCATGCCTTCGTACACCGGGTCGCCCGGGCTCACGAACATGCGGCCGCGCTCCTGCAGCTTCCAGAGCGCATAGGCCACCGCGACGCCGTCGTCCTGCGACACGAGCACGCCGTTGCGGTGCGTCTCGAGATCGGGCTTGGCCGGCGCATACTCGTCGAAGACATGGCTCAAGAGCCCGGTGCCGCGCGTGAGAGTCATGAACTCGCCCTGAAATCCGATCAGGCCGCGCGCCGGAATACGATAGTCGAGACGCACCCGGCCTTTGCCATCGGGCTGCATGTCGATCAGCTCGCCGCGGCGGCGACCCAGCGTCTCCATCACCGCGCCTTGCGTTGCGTCTTCGACGTCCACCGTGAGGAGTTCATAAGGCTCGCAGCGCGCGCCATCGATCTCCTTGTAGACCACGCGCGGCCGCGACACCGCGAGTTCGTAGCCCTCGCGGCGCATGTTCTCGATGAGGATGGTGAGATGCAGCTCGCCGCGGCCCGAAACGATGAAGGTGTCCGTGTCTTCCGGAAACTCGACGCGCAACGCGACATTGCTCTTCGTCTCGCGCTCGAGCCGCTCGCGCAGTTGGCGGCTGGTGACGAACTTGCCCTCGCGACCGGCGAGCGGCGACGCATTGACGAGGAAATTCATCGTCAGTGTCGGCTCGTCGACGCGCAATAGGGGCAGCGCCTCCGGATGCTCGAGGTCGCAGAGCGTGCTGCCGATGCCGAGCTCGTCGATGCCGTTTATCAGCACGATGTCGCCCGCCTGCGCCTCCTCGACCTGCTGTCGCTCGAGGCCTTCGAACATCAGCACCTGGTTCACCTTCGCCTTGAGGGGCGCGCCGCTTGTATCGCCGAGCGGGCCGTTCAGCACCAGCACTTCCTGCGCCGCGCGCAAACGCCCGCGCCGGATACGGCCGATGCCGATCTTGCCGACGTAGCTCGAGTAGTCGAGCGAACAGATCTGGAGCTGCAGCGGCCCCTCGGCGTCCTCGTCACGCACCGGCACATGCTCGAGGATCGCCTCGAAGAGCGGCGCCATGTCGGCCCCGCGCTCTTGGGTCTTCGATGCCCAGCCTTGCAGTGCCGAAGCATAGAGGACCGGGAAGTCGAGCTGGTCTTCGCTTGCCGCAAGCTTGTCGAAAAGCTCGAACGTCTGATTGACGACCCAGTCGGCACGGGCGCCCGGCCGATCGACCTTGTTCACCACGACGATCGGCTTCAGCCCATGCGCGAGCGCCTTGCGCGTGACGAACCGCGTCTGCGGCATCGGCCCTTCCACTGCATCCACCAAGAGAAGGACGCCGTCGACCATTGAGAGCACCCGCTCGACCTCGCCGCCGAAGTCGGCGTGACCTGGCGTATCAACGATGTTGATATGCGTGCCGCGGTACCGGACCGCGCAGTTCTTCGCGAGGATGGTGATGCCGCGCTCGCGCTCGAGGTCATTCGAGTCCATGACCCGCTCCTCGATATGCTCGTGCGCGGCGAAGGTCCCCGACTGCGCGAGCAGCTTGTCGACCAGCGTGGTTTTGCCGTGGTCGACGTGGGCGATGATCGCGATATTGCGCAGGTTACGGGGCACGCTTTTGATTCCAAGCAAAAGGGCGCGATTGTACCGGAAGCGGAGGTTGCGCGTTGCGCCGCACAATCCTTAGACTTCGCCCTCTTCCCGTAAGCCAATTCTCGTACCGCACCCTATGGATAAAGCATTGATGGCGAAAACCGCGGCCGCTATGGTCGCGAAGGGCAAGGGCCTGCTCGCTGCCGACGAGTCGAGCGGCACCTGCGAAAAGCGCTTCCAGTCCGTGAAGGTCGACTGCACCGAGGAGAACCGGCGCGCCTACCGGCAGCTCCTGTTCAGCACGCCGGGCATCGAACAATACCTCTCGGGCGTGATCCTCTTCGACGAAACGGCGCGCCAAAAGTCGAATGACGGCGCGTCGTTCCCCGAGTATCTGCAGAAAAAGGGGATCATCCCGGGCATCAAGGTCGACAAGGGGCTGGCAGACCTGCCGCTCGCGCCGAAGGGCGAGAAGGTGAGCGAAGGCCTCGACGGACTCGCGAAGCGCCTCGACGAGTACTTCAAGATCGGTTGCCGCTTCGCCAAGTGGCGCTCAACGATCACCATCAGCGACACGCTGCCGACGCACGCTTGCCTCTATGCGAACGCGCACGTGCTCGCGCGCTACGCCGCTGCCTGCCAGGTCGCCTCCATCGTGCCGATCATCGAGCCTGAAGTGCTGCTCGACGGCGATCACACGGCCGAGCGCTCTGAGGAAGTGCACCTCGCGACGCTGCGCGCCGTCTATGCGGCGCTTGCCGCGTACAGCGTCGAGATTGAATGCCTCGTCCTGAAGACGAGCATGTGCGTCTCGGGCAAGGACAACCCGAGGCAGGCGGGCGTCGAGGAGGTGGCCGAGCGCACGGTGCGCGTCTTGAAGCGCACCGTGCCGGCAGCGCAGCCGGGCATCGTCTTTCTCTCGGGCGGGCAATCGGATGAGGCGGCGACCGCGCATCTCTCCGCCATGGCGGCGATGAAGAACCTGCCTTGGCCGCTCACGTTCTCCTATTCACGAGCGTTGCAAAACCCGGCGCTCAACACCTGGCGCGGCCAAGCGGGCAACGTGGGCAGCGCGCAGAAGGCCTTCGCGCACCGCGCGCACATGAATAGCCTAGCCTGCCAGGGCAAGTGGCGGCCGGATCTCGAGAAGCAGGCGGCGTGATGGCACACCCACTCTACGAGTCGAGCATCAAGAGCCTGCCGCGCATCGGCAAGGGCAAGGTCCGCGACATCTACGCCGTGGGCGCGGACAAGATGCTGATCGTGACGAGCGATCGGCTCTCCGCGTTCGACGTCGTGCTATCCGACCCGATTCCCGACAAGGGGCGCGTGCTGAATGAAATGGCGGACTTCTGGTTCCAGCGCCTCGGCCATGTGGTGGCGAATCAGCTCACCGGCATCGATCCGGAGACCGTGGTGAAACCCGAAGAACGCGACGAGGTGCGTGGCCGTTCGGTGGTGGTAAAGAAGCTGAAACCACTGCCGATCGAGGCCGTGGTGCGCGGCTACATCATCGGTTCGGGCTGGAAGGACTACCAGCAGACGGGCAAGGTGTGCGGCATCGACCTGCCACGCGGGCTGAAGCAAGCCGAAAAGCTGCCCCAGCCCATATTCACGCCGGCGACCAAAGCGGAGACGGGCCACGACGAGAACATTTCCTTCGACGAGGTGGCGACGCTGATCGGCAAACCCATGGCGGACAGGGTGCGCGAGGTCAGCATCCGCCTGTACAAGGAAGCGGCCGATTATGCGGCCACCAAGGGCATCATCATCGCCGACACCAAGTTCGAGTTCGGACTCGACGGCAAGGGCGAGCTGGTCCTGATCGACGAAGTGCTCACCGCCGATTCGTCGCGCTTCTGGCCTGCCGATTCCTACAAGGTCGGCATCAGTCCGCCGTCGTTCGACAAGCAATACGTGCGCGATTATCTCGAGACGCTCGATTGGAACAAGACGCCGCCCGCGCCGAAGCTTCCGCCCGAGGTGATTCGTAAGACCTCGGAGAAATACCGCGAGGCGCTGCAGCGGCTCACTGGGAGGACGCTCTCATGATCGGTATCGTCATGGGGTCGACCTCCGACTGGGAGACCATGAAGGCGGCGGCGAAGATGCTGGACGACTTCGGCGTGCCCTATGAAGCAAAAGCCATGTCGGCGCACCGCACGCCGCACGCCGTCGCGGAATGGGCGACGAACGGGAAGAAGAACGGCATGAAGGCGATCATCGCCGCGGCCGGCGGCGCAGCGCACCTCGCCGGCGTCGTCGCGGCGCACACCACGCTGCCGGTGCTCGGCGTGCCGATGCCGTCCAAACACCTACAGGGCCTCGATTCCCTGCTCTCCACGGTACAGATGCCGAAAGGCATTCCCGTGGCGACGTTCGCGATCGGCGACGCGGGCGCGGCCAACGCCGCGCTCTTCGCCGTTGCCTTGCTCGCGCTCGAGGACAAGGCGCTCGCCGCCAAGCTGGACGAGTTCCGCCGCAAGCAGACGAAGGCGGTGCTCGAGACCCCGCCCCTCAAGCTTTGAACTCGGCGTCGGGGCCGTAATTGTTTTCAGCCGATGAAGGCTGAAATCGCCAAGGCGGTAAAGCTGCTGAAAGCTGGCCGCCTGGTCGCTTTCCCCACGGAAACGGTCTACGGCCTAGGCGCCGACGCGTCGAATGCCGAGGCGGTCGCACGGCTCTACGCCGTAAAGCGCCGCCCGGCGGAGCACCCGGTCATCATGCATTTCGCGACGGCCGAGCGCGCCTTTAGCTGGACGCGCGAAGTGCCTGAAAGCGCGCACACGCTCGCAGCGCGTTTTTGGCCCGGGCCGCTCACGTTGATTCTCAAGCGCTCCGCGCTCGCGCGGGACTTCGTCACCGGCGGACAGGACAACGTCGGCGTCCGCGTACCGTCTCATCCGGTCGCGCAGGAACTCCTCGCGGCGTTCGGCAGCGCCATCGCGGCGCCTTCGGCCAACCGCTTCGGGCACGTCTCGCCGACCACGGCCGCGCATGTGCACGCCGATCTCGGCGCCGATGTCGAGCTCGTGCTGGAAGGCGGACCGAGCGAGGTGGGCATCGAATCGACGATCGTCGATCTCTCGCACGGCGTAGCCAGGCTGCTGCGGCCCGGCAGCATCTCCGCCGGCGAATTGGAAGCCGCGATGGGTGCGCCCGTTGGCGAGCCTGCTGGCGACGCACCGCGCCACTCGGGCGGCCTCGAGCGCCATTACGCGCCGCGCACGCCGGCGAAGCTCGTGCCGACGCACGAGCTCGATCGTGAAATCGCGCGCTTGCGAGACAAGGTCGCGGTGCTCGCCTTTTCGCGCCCCGATGAGCGCGTCGATTACTGGCTTCGCATGCCGCGCGATCCGCTCGCTTATGCGCACAAGCTTTACGCCGCGCTCCGCGAGCTGGACGGCGCCGAATGCCAGGCGTTATTGATTGAAGCGCCGCCGCAGACGCCGGAATGGACGGCGGTGCGCGATCGCCTGCGTCGCGCCTGCGGTTAGGGTGCGTGCACGGCTGTCGTTAGCCGCCCAGACTCACCGCTTCATAAACCAGCCGGCGTAGTTCGCGGTGCAAGCCGGCGCGCAGGCGCGCGTGAGGGCGGCTATGGATCAAATTCTTTACTTCCCATGGGTCGCGCTCGAGGTCGTAGAGCTCATCGAGCTCGCCCGCCCGGCCGCGGTTCACCCAATGGATGTACTTGTGGCGCTCGGTGCGCACCGCCTTGTACGTCATGCCGACGAGCCAGGGCATCGCCTGCTCGGCCCAGTACTCGATGAGAAAAGACTTGCGCCACGCGGGTTTCCTC
>JBHELS010000030.1:0-24749 GCA_046263015.1 Burkholderiales bacterium
TCACCGCGCGAGAAGGCGGCAGGCCGGCGAGGGTCAACATCTTCATGTCGCATGTGCACTGGGACCACATCATGGGCTTTCCCTTCTTCGGTCCCGCCTATCGCCGCGGCACGCGGCTTCGGATCTACGGCTGCCACGACATTCTGGAGCACGCCTTTCGCCTGCAGCAGTCGCCGCCCTGCTTTCCTGTGTCGTTTGATCACCTGGGCGCCGACATCGAATTCGTGCCGCTCACAAGCGGTAGGCCCTTCGAGATCGCCGGCATGACGGTGACGCCGCAGGTTCAGCGCCACTCCGGCGACTCCTACGGCTATCGCTTCGAGATGGGCGGCAAGAGCATCGTCTACACCACCGACTCCGAGCACAAGCTGGATAACCGCAAGCAAACCGACGCCATCGTCGCTTTCTTTCGCCAGGCGGATCTCGTCATCTTCGACGCGATGTACTCGCTTGCCGAGGCCATTTCGGTGAAGGAGGACTGGGGCCACTCGAGTAATGTGGTCGGGGTCGAGCTCTGCCAAATGGCACGAGTGAAGCACCTGGTCCTCTTCCATCATGAGCCGGCGAACAGCGACGCCGCCATCGAGACAGCGCTTCGCGACGCGCGGCGCCTGGAGGAGCTCACGCGCGGGGCCGCCCCGCTTCGCATCTCCGCCGCGCACGACGGCCTGGAGATCGAGCTCTGAGATTCGGCGCCGGACCCCGGGCAGTCGGTGTCGGACTGCTCGCGGCGCTGGTCCTCGTTCTGGGCCTCGAGCCCAGGCCGCTGCCAGCGCTTCGAGACGGTCTTTTCGACCTGTACCAGCGCCTGATGCCGAGGAGCCGAAATACGGCGCCGGCCGTGATCGTCGCCATCGACGAGCGCTCGCTCGATGCTCGCGGCCAGTGGCCATGGCCGCGCCCGCTCGTCGCCGAGCTGATGCACGCCATTCTCGCCGCCCAACCGGCCGCGGTCGGCGTCGACCTCCTGTTCGTCGAGCCGGACCGCTCGACCCCGGGCGGCGACGCCGCCCTGGCGCAGGCGATGGAGGGCGAAAAGGTGGTGCTTGGCCTCGCCGGTCTCGAATACCGCGATCGGCGCTTCCCCTTTCCGCCCCAGGTCGCGCCGGTACGCCTGAGCGAGCGCCGTGAGTTGCCACTGCGGCGTTTTGACGGCCAGCTGCAAAGCCGCAGCGAAATAGACCGCGCGGCTGCCGGACGGGGCCTGATCAGTACCGATGCGAAGAACGTCGTGCGGCGCGTGCCGCTTGTCGCGCGCATCGGGCAGGTCATTGTGCCGGCGCTGTCAGTCGAAATGGTCCGCATCGCCGCCCATGCGCCAATCCTTCGCCTCACCGATCGGGGGGGCGAGCGGCTGGATCTCGGCATCGGCGCCCTCGCCGTGCCGCTGCAGGCGGATGGCTCGCTCTATGTGTACTTCGGGCGTCACGACGAGGAACGCTTCGTTTCCGCGGCCGATGTGCTCGCCGGCCGGGCGCCCGCCGACGTGATGCGCGACAAGCTAGTCCTCGTCGGCATCACCGGGCTAGGGCTGCTCGATTATCAGACGACGCCGCTCGGCGAGCGTATTCCGGGCGTCGAAGTTCATTCCCAGCTTCTGGAACAAATCTATGACGGCCGCTACCTCTGGCGTCCGAGCGCCGCGGCCGCGCTCGAGGCTGCGCTCCTTCTCGTCGCCGGCATTGCGCTCGTGCTGGCCGTACCCGCAGTACGCCCTTGGATATCGGCGATGCTACTCGCCGCGATCGTCGCTGTGCTTGCCGCGGGGGGCCTTGCCGCTTTTCGCGCGGGGTACCTGATCAACGTCGCCGCCCCGGCGCTCGCGGTGGCGATCCTCTTCGCAGTGCTCCTTGCGGCAACGCTCGCCGAAGCGGATCGGCAACGCCGCCTCCTTCGCGAAGCTCAAGCGCGCGTCGCGGGCGAGTTGGAAGCGGCGCGGCGTATCCAGATGGGACTTCTGCCGGCGCCGCGAGAGCTCTTTGCGGCTGAGCGGCGTTTCACGCTCGATGCACAGCTCGAGCCCGCACGCATCGTTGGCGGCGACTTCTACGATTGCTTCATGCTAGACCAGCATCGGCTCTTTTTCCTCGTCGCCGATGTCTCCGGTAAGGGGCTCGCCGCCAGTCTCTTCATGGCCCTTGCGAAGTCGCTCTTGAAGAGCATCGCGCTTCGCGGCGACGGGGACCCGGCCGCGGTGCTGCGCGCGGCGAATGCGGAGATCGGCCGCGACAATCCGGAATCCCTGTTCGTCACGGTTTTTGCCGCAGTGCTCGACGCGCGCCGCGGCCGCCTTGCCTTTTGCAACGCCGGTCATGAGCCGCCTGTTCTGGGTGAACCCGGTGAGTTGCCGCGGCGTATTAGGGATTCCGGAGGGCCGCCGCTTTGCGTGATCCCGGGATACCCCTACAGCGGCTCTGAGTTATCGCTCGTCCCGCGCGGCTGGCTATGCGCCCTGAGCGACGGTGTCACCGAGGCGATGAACTCCGCGGGAGCACTTTACGGGACGACGCGCCTCCTCGCCGCGCTTGCCGAGTCGGGCTCGAGCGATCCCGAGGCACTCCTCTCGCAAGTGCGAGGCGATGTGCGTCGCTTTGCCGCCGGTGCGGAACAGTCGGACGATCTGACGCTGGTATGTGTGCGCTGGAGCGGCGCTAGCGGACGTTGATCTCGACGCGCCGGTTGCGCGGCTCGTCCACTTCGTCGCTGGTTGGCACCAGGAGCTCGCGCTCCCCGCGGCCGGCGGTGCTAATCCGCTCCCCCGGGATGCCGATACCGATCAGAAAGCCTTTCACGCGCTCGGCGCGCTGCGCCGACAGTTGATCGTTTGCCGTGGTCTCACCCATCGTGTCCGTATGGCCGATGACGAGCACATCGGCAAGCGGACGCGCTCGCAGGGCCGCTAGCATCTTGTCGAGCTCGGTCTTCGAGTCCTCCGTGAGCTCATCCGTGCCGGTGATGAAATAAAGGAGGAAGCTGGCCGGCCGATTCGGCAGCGCGTGGACCGTCGCACCGTAGGCGCGCTCCACCTCAGCGGGCGAGAGTCGCGTGACCTTGTCGTCCGTACTGCGGCTGACCGCGAAAGCTTCGTTGACAAGCTGTTTCTGGTCCCCCCGATACACGACCACGGCACCTACGTGCCCATCCGCGGAAGGCAGCACAACTACCGTCTCGACCGGATTCGCCGTCAGTAGCGCGAGCGCGACGAGGACGGCGACGGCGAGGACGGGCATTTAGCGCCTGGGGTCTACCTGAACTACAAAATCGGTACCGCGTACGCCCATGATGGCCGAGGGCGTGTGCACGCGCATCGCTTCAGGCGACTGCTTCACGATCTTGCCCGATACGCCCGCAAGCGTCCCTTGGCTCAGGCGGCCGTCGAACTGACCGGCGTGCGTGGTCGAATCGAACACGTAGCGTTCGATCGCGAAGTTGCTATTCGGCCCGATCGAAAGCAGGCTGTTGTCGGCGAACGTGATGCCCACGGTGCCGTTCGCGCCGGTGACGACCCGGTCGGCTTCACGGACCGGCATGCCGACCTCCACCGAAAGGCGTTCGCCGGCGCGCTCAACATAGGCATTGCCGCGAACGACTTTGACTTCGCCCGCGTCGCCCGCACGCGCGGCGGCGCTCACCAGTAAGAGGATCGCTGTCAGAGCTGCCTTCATGACTTCCCCCGGACATTCGTTTTTTTCGACGGATTCTATAATGCACGGCGATTATGGCTGCCCCCGTGAAAAAAGCCCGTTCCGCGATGTTTCTTGCACGGCGTGCACAGCTGCGGCCGATGAGCGCGTTCCTAGAAACCTTTTGCGCCGACGCAGGCGTGGAAAGAGCGCAATACCTGCGGCTGAACGTCGTGCTCGAGGAGCTCTTCGTAAACACGGTAAACCATGGTCATCGCGGCGACTGTGATGCGCCGGTTTGGATCACGGTGGAAGTGGGCGGGGACGCGCTCGGCCTCCTCTACGAAGATACCGCGCCACCGTTCAATCCCTTTGCACACGTGGTCCAGACCCGCAACGTGGGCGGCCTCGGCGTGCTGCTTACGCGCGAGCTTGCGGCCTCGCGTGACTACGCCTATCTCTTCGGCCGCAACCGACTCCGCCTAGGCCTCATGCGCTAGCCCTTCCCCGGATGGGTGTGGCCGCATTGAGCGCACTTGCGGCTCGAGCGGTAGAAGGCCTCGAAAAGCGGAGGCAAGTCGCTCACGATGTTCTGCACGTTGACTTCCACGCGATGCACGAGCGCCGAGCAGCGCGGGCAATACCACTCGAACGCATCGTCGACGTCGAGCGGCCGGATTTTCTCGACCACCAGCCCGATCGAGCCGGGCTCGGGGCGTTGTGGCGAATGCCGGTAGTGGCCCGGTAGCAGGACGATTTCGCCCTCCTTGACCGGGATTTGCGCCGGACGGCCATCGTCAATCACATTGAGGACGATGTTGCCGCGCAATTGGTAGAAGAATTCTTCGTACGGGTCATCGTGGTAGTCAGTGCGCTGGTTCGGTCCACCCACGACCTGGACGACCAGGTCGTGCGCGGCCGGAAACACAAGGTGGTTCCCGACCGGGGGTTTGAGCAGATGGGCATGCTCGTCGATCCATCGCGAAAAATTGAAAGCTTTTAACGACATGCCTGCCCTCCAAAAGAACTAGGCGGCGCACCACGAAAAACGATGCCGAGCGCTTAGCGTCTAGAGCCCGATGTGCGGCATCGCCGGCTATTTTGCCCTCACGCCCCGCCCGCTTGCGTCCCGCGAGGTGCTCGCCCGCATGGTGGAGGCAGTGCGCCATCGCGGTCCCGATGACGGCGGGGTCTACTACGACGGCCGCGCGGCGCTCGGGCATCCGCGGCTTTCAATCATCGATCTCTCGGGCGGCCGCCAGCCGCTCGCCACCGCCGATGGACGCCTCTGGGTCACGTTCAACGGCGAAATATTCAACTACGTCGAGCTGCGCGCCGAGCTGCTTGCCCGCGGCCGCGAGTTCCGCACGAAAAGCGATACCGAGACCATCTTGCACGCCTACGCCGAATTCGGGCCACAGTGCGTGCAGTCATTCAATGGTGATTTTGCCTATGCCATCTGGGACCGGCCGAACCAACGACTCGTAATCGCGCGCGACCGCATGGGCGTGCGGCCCCTCTATTACACCGTGCACGAAGGCGTGCTGGTCTTCGCCTCTGAGCTGAAATCACTCTTTCTCTATCCGGGCTTGCGGCGCGAGCTCGACCCCCTCGGCCTCGACCAGTGTTTCACCTTCTGGGCGCCGCTCGCCCCGCGCACGGCGTTCAAGAACATCTGCGAGCTGCCGCCGGGGCATCAGCTCATTGCCGAGCATGGCCGGGTCAAGGTCTCGCCATACTGGAGTTTGCATTATCCGTCGCGCGCCGAGCGCAAGACCATGACGGAGCACGAGGCCGAAGAACAGGTGACGGCACTCCTCGCAGACGCGACCCGCATACGAATGCGCGCCGATGTGCCTGTCGGTGCGTACTTGAGCGGCGGCTTCGACTCTTCGGCGACAACGGCGCTCGCCAAGGATCATAACGAGCGGCTGCGTACCTTCTCGCTGGAATTCGAGTCGCCGGAGCTTGACGAATCGGCCTACCAGCGCACGCTCGTGCAGGCGCTCGGCACCGACCATTCCGCGCTTCGCTGCAAGGGGCCCGAGATCGCCGCCAGCTTTCCGGCCGTTATTCGACACACGGAACGTCCGATCGTAAGAGCCGCGCCGGCTGCACTCTTCCTCCTCTCGCGGCAGGTGCGCGATCACGGCTTCAAGGTCGTGCTGACGGGCGAAGGCGCCGACGAAGTGTTCGGCGGCTACGATATCTTCAAGGAGGCGTTGGTGCGGCGCTTCTGGGCGCGCGAGCCGCAGTCGAAATGGCGGCCGCTCCTCCTTCGGCGCCTCTATCCGTACCTGGGCGGGCTGCAATCGCAGCCGGCCGCGTACCTCGAGGCCTTCTTTCGCATCGGCCTCGATGCGGCGGACGAGCCTCTGTTTTCGCATCTGCCGCGCTTCGCGCTTACGCGGCGCATCAGCCAGTTCTACTCACAAGAACTCCGCAGCGCGATCAACGGCTACGATCCGCTCGTCGATCTGCGCTCGCAGCTACCGGCCGAGTTCGCAACCTGGCACCCGCTTTCGCGTGCGCAATACCTGGAGACCCGCTGCCTCCTGCCCGGTTACATCCTTTCCTCGCAGGGCGATCGCGTCTCGATGGCGCACGCAGTCGAAGGGCGCTTCCCGTTCCTCGATCACCGGGTGGTCGAGCTCGGCGCCGCGCTGCCGCCTGCGCTCAAAGTCCGCGGGCTGCGCGAAAAGTACGTGCTGCGCCGGGCGCTCGGGCGGCGACTACCGCGCGAGATCGTCGAGCGCCCGAAGCAGCCCTACCGCGCTCCGGACAGCGAGAGTTTTGTGCATGAAGAGGCACCCCAATATGTGCGGGAGCTTCTTTCTCCCGAGGTCATCGCCCGCACGGGCTATTTCGAGCCGCGGGCCGTAGCACGCCTGGTTAAGAAATGTCGCACAACGCGCGGAGCGGTGTCTGCCGGCGACAACATGGCGTTCATGGCCGTTCTCTCGACGCAGCTCCTGCACAGCTGCTATATCGAGGCGCTGATCTAAAGGGCGCTGCCGGATCCGAATCCCGTGTCATCCACCTCCGCTATCGTTGCGTTCGTCCGGAAACCCGCGAATCCATGAAACACGATATCAGCCTGGCCGTGCGCCGCTTCATCGGCGAGAACTTCCTCTTTCGAGACGATGGCGATGCCATCACGCATGATGCCTCCCTGCTCGATGCCGGAATCATCGATTCAACCGGCGTGCTCGAGCTCGTGAGCTTCCTCGAGACCACGTTTGGCATCGAGGTGCAGGACGACGAGATGCTGCCCAAAAATCTCGACTCGATCCGCGCCATCACCAACTACGTGGGTCGAAAGCTCGAGTCGGCCAAAGTGCAGCTGGTCGCCTGAGTGTGCGCGTCGAATCCTTTCTCCTGGAGAGCGCGCGCCGCTTTCCGGACAAGACCGCGCTAGTCGCCGGTCCGGAGCGGCTCAGCTACACCGAGCTTGCGCGCCGTGCCGGCGCCTTCGCCGGCACCTTGCGAAAGCAAGGCCTCTCGCGCGGCGAGCGCGTCGTCATCTTCCTGCAGAACTCGCCGGACGTGATCGTCGCCGTCTTCGGCACCCTCATGGCGGGCGGCGTCTTCAGTGTGGTGAACCCCGGCACGAAGGCCGACAAGCTCGCCTACATCCTCAACCACTGCACTGCAAAAGTGCTGGTCACCGAGCGACGGCTCGCCGAGATCGGCGAAGCGGCACGCAGCCGTGCGAGCGCCATTGCCGCGATGCTCGTGACGCCGCTCGACTACTCCGAGCCTGCGCCGAAGCCAAATCCCGGCATCGATCTCGATCTTGCGATGATCGTGTACACGTCGGGGTCGACCGGCTTCCCGAAAGGCGTGATGATGACGCACGCCAACATCGTGGCGGCCGCCACCTCGATCACGACGTACCTCGAGAGCGCGCCGAGCGACATCGTGCTTTCGGTGCTGCCGCTTGCCTTCGATTACGGCCTTTACCAGGCGCTGATGTGTGCCAAGGTCGGCGCGACGCTCGTTCTGGAAAAATCTTTCACCTACCCCGCCGTGGTGCTGGAAAAGCTGAAGAGCGAGCGCGCCACCGGCTTCCCGCTCGTGCCGACTCTCGCCGCCATGCTTCTGCAGATGAAGCACCTCGAGCCGGACATGTTTCCGGATCTGCGCTACCTCACCAATACCGCCGCCGCGCTGCCGAAGGCGCATATCGAGCGCCTGCGCGAGCTTTTTCCCGGCGCAAAGCTCTATTCAATGTACGGCCTTACCGAGTGCAAGCGCTGCACGTATTTGCCCCCCGAGGAGCTCGATCGGCGGCCGGAATCGGTCGGTATTGCGATCCCGGGGACCGAAGCGTTGGTCGTCGACGACCACGGCGAGCGCGTGCCGGCCGGCGTCGTCGGCGAACTCGTAATCCGAGGCGGGCACGTGATGAAGGGTTACTGGGGCGACGAAGAAGCCACCGCACGCGTCCTGAAAGCGGGTCCCTATCCGTGGGAGAAAGTGCTCTATACCGGCGACCTCTTTCGCACCGACCAGGAGGGGTTTTTGTACTTCGTCAGCCGCAAGGACGACATCATCAAGACGCGCGGCGAAAAGGTGAGTCCGAAGGAAGTCGAGAACGTCATCTATGAGCTCGCGGGTGTGCGCGAAGTGTGCGTGGTCGGCGTGCCCGATCGGCTCCTCGGCCAGGCGATCAAGGCGATCGTCGCCGCCGATGAAGGCGTGAGCGAGCGCGACGTCATTCGCCATTGCGCCGCGCGGCTCGAGGAGTTCATGGTGCCGAAGCACGTGGAGTTCCGCGGCCACTTGCCGAAGAGCGAGAACGGCAAGATCGCGCGAAAGGAGCTGAGCGTCGCATGAACGCGCGTCTGGAACCGGTTGCTCTAACGATCGACGCACCCACCGAAGTGGAGCGCATCGCGACGGCGCTTCGTTCTCAGGTGTTGAAGCGCCTGCGGCGCAAGGGCGTGGTGCTCGGCCTTTCGGGCGGTATCGACTCGAGCGTGGTGGCCGCGCTCGCCGTGCGCGCCTTCGGACCGGCCAACGTTTTTGGCATCTTCATGCCCGAGCAGGACTGCGACCCCGATAGCCTGCGCCTCGGGCGCGCGGTCGCCGATTGGCTCGGCATCGCGGCCGTGCTGGAAGACATCACCCCCATCCTCGTCGGCGCTGGCTGCTATCGCCGCCGCGACGAGTTCATCCGCCGGGTGTTTCCCGAGTATGGCCCCGGGTGGCGTTCGAAGGTGGTGCTGCGCAAGGCAGGTGGCACGGCCGGCTATAACGTCTTCCATCTCGTGGTGCGAGGACCGCACGGGGAAGAGAAGGAAGCGCGCATGCTGCCCGAGGTCTATCTCGGCATTGTCGCAACCACGAACATGAAGCAGCGGACGCGCAAGCAGCTCGAGTACTACCATGCCGATCGGTTGCAGTATGCCGTGGCCGGTACGCCGAATCGCTTGGAGTACGACCAGGGGTTCTTCGTCAAAAACGGCGACGGCGCGGCCGACGTGAAGCCGATCGCGCATCTTTACAAATCGCAGGTCTACCAGCTGGCCGCGCACCTCGGCGTTCCCGAAGAGATCCGCGGCCGCGCGCCCACCACCGACACCTACTCGCTCGCACAGACGCAGGAAGAGTTCTTCTTCGGCATTTCGCTCCGCACGCTCGACCTGTGCATGTATGCGCTCGACCACAGCATCCCGGCCGAAGCGGTCGCGCCCTCCGCCGGGCTGACCGTCGAGCAAGTGCTAGATGTCTTTCGCGACATCGCCGGACGGCGGCGCACTACGCGCTACCAGCACGAGGCGCCGCTCCTCGTCGATGCGCCAGGCGGCTAGACAGAAAGCGAACGCTAGCTGGGTGCAGGTCGGTGACGGCTCGCACCTCGAGCTGCATCACTCGCCCTGGTGGCGGCACATCTATCGCGACTTTCGCCGCTACCGCGTCACGGCGGATCCGGCGCTGCGGACTGTTTTCCTCACCCAGGGCTTCTGGGCAAGCTCCGTGTACCGCCTCTCGCGCGCCGCCCTGCTGCGCACGCGCCTCGCGCGGCCTTTCGTCGCGCTCGCGCAGAAGCTGGTCGAAATCGTCACCGGCATCAGCCTGCCGCCTGCATCGGAGATCGGCGAGGGTCTGTACATCGGCCATTACGGTTCGATCATCGTCGCGCCGGAAGCGCGGATCGGGCATAACTGCAGCCTTGCACAAAACGTGACCGTTGGCGTCGCGGGCAGCGGCGATAACCGCGGTGCCCCGGTGATCGGCAATCGTGTTTTCATCGGCGCGCACTCGATCATCGTCGGCGCCATCACGGTGGGCGACGACGCGGTGATCTGCGCAGGATCGGTGCTCACGCGCTCGGTGCCGGCGCGCGCGGTCGTCATGGGCAACCCGGCTCGGGTCGTCTCCTACGACGGCAGCTTCGACTACGTTTTCTACGACGGCATGGACGTCGACCCGGCCCGCAAAGCGTCGCTCGAGCGCGCGAGGTCCCTGAACGTCGGGCCGGCGTAATTGAGCGTTGAGCGCAGCTCCTCGTAGGTCACGCCAAGCTCGCGCGCCCAGCGCTCGAGATCCGGATCGCGTCCTTCCGAATGCAGTGCGTCGTGCGCCATGCCGGCATTTCGCCCAGCAAGCGCTGTGCCGCGGTGCAAGAGGACATGCCCAGGGCCGGAATCGAACCGGCACGGCTTTGGGCCGGCGGATTTTAAGTCCGCTGCGTCTACCAGTTCCGCCACCCGGGCACCGTCGCGCGATTGTAGGCCCAGCTAGTCCAATCGGCCTGTCGTGCGAGCGCATCGCGCGCGGGGCTCGCTATGGCATCTTTTGCAGCGCTTTCCAGAAATGCACCCAAGGCTCCCTTGGCGCCGTGCGCGCCGCTCGCCATGAAGATCGCCTAGGGCATTCGCCGCGTGCTTAAGCTCGCCTACTTCGCCTTAATCGGATCGTTCGTCGCGGGATGCGCCCACCTGCTCGTCGGCCTCGAAGAGACGCGGTTCGTCCCTGTCGTTCTCTTGCTCATTTTCGCGCTGTTTCTCGGCATCGGGCTCTTGCGCCGGCCTTAACGGCGGCCGCGGCGAACAGCGTTGGAGGCGGGAGTCGGAATCGAACCGGCGTCCACGGCTTTGCAGGCCGCTGCATGACCACTCTGCCATCCCGCCCGAGCGTCTGAACAAAAAAGGGAAGGCTCATTTCCACATGGCGCCTTCCCTTCGGATTCTGGAGCGGGAAACGAGTCTCGAACTCGCGACCTCAACCTTGGCAAGGTTGCGCTCTACCAACTGAGCTATTCCCGCAAGCGGCCTCGATTATATCAAGCGCGAACCACCGCGTAAGGCAGGGCCTTTCGCAAGTAGTACAGCATCGACGCCACCGTCAGCACTGCCGCGATGCTGATGAGCACGGTGCCGAGCCACTGCGCGTCGGGTAGGCCGAGGACGAGCTCCTCGTGGTAAAGGAGGAGCGGGATGGCGATCATCTGGCTCAAGGTCTTCAGCTTGCCGATGAACGCGACGGCGACGCTTTTCGCCTGACCGACCTTCGCCATCCATTCACGCAGCGCCGAGATGCCGATTTCGCGTCCGATGATGATGAGCGCCACCAGCATGTCCACGCGCTGCAGGTACACGAGAACGATGAGCGCGCCGGCGACGATCAGCTTGTCCGCTACCGGGTCCAGGAACTCGCCAAAGGCGGACATCTGGTTCAGCCGCCGCGCGAGGTAGCCGTCGAGCCAGTCGGTCGCCGCGGCGAAGATGAAAACCAGCGTCGCCGCGACGTTCTTGCCGTGATCGGTGAGCCAGTCGTCCGGCAGATAGTAAAGGCCGATGATGAGCGGGATCAGTACGATCCGCGAGAGCGTGATGAGGTTCGGGACGTTGAGCACGATCAGGCCGCCGGCGAATCGTGAAGATGGTGGTAGATGCGTTCGGCGAGCGGCCGGCTGATGCCCTCCACCTTGGCGATGTCGTCAATTGCCGCCGCCTGCACACCGCGCAAGCCACCGAAATGTTCGATCAGGGCCTGCCGGCGTTTGGCGCCGATCCCCGGAATCTCGTTCAGCATCGAAGTCGTCCGCTTCTTCCCGCGCCGCGCGCGGTGGCCAACGATGGCGAAGCGATGCGCTTCGTCGCGGATCGCCTGGATGAGATGCAGCGCCGGATGCGATGGCGCGAGCTGCAAGCTGCGTGCTTCCGATTCGATGATGAGCTCCTCGAGGCCGGGCTTGCGTTCGGGCCCCTTCGCGACGCCGACCACACACAGCTGGTGCAGGCCAAGGTCGGCGAGCACCGCACGCGCGACGGCCACCTGCCCTTTGCCGCCATCGATGAGGACGAGATCGGGCACCTTGCCGCCCTCGGCGCTCACGCGTTCGTAGCGACGCGTGAGCACCTGGCGCATGGCACCGTAATCGTCGCCGGGCGTCACGCCTCGAATGTTGAATCGCCGGTACTCGGCCTTGCGCATCTGCTGGCCGTCATAGACGACGCACGAGGCGACCGTCGCTTCGCCCATCGTGTGGCTGATGTCGAAGCATTCGATTCGTCCAGCACCGTCGGGCAGCGCGAGCACCTCGCGCAGCGCGGCGAGGCGCGTCTCCTGGGTCGTGCGATCGCGCACTCGCTGCGCGATCGCGAGGAGCGCATTCTTGCGCGCCATGTCGAGCCATACCTTGCGCTCGCCATGCGAAGGCGTGATCGCCTGCAGGTTCTCGAGCTCGACCGGCTCGCTCGCGATCACCAAGCCGGGCAGCGGCTGCTCGAGATAGTGCTGCTCGAGAAACGCCGCGACGACTTCGCCGGGCTCGGCGCCTTCAGCGTTGGCCGGAAAGAAGCTCCGGTCACCGACATGGCGGCCGGCGCGGATCATCACGAGGTTGACGCAGGCAATGCCGCCCTGGATCACGCAGGCGACGACATCGGCGTCGACGCCGCGGTGCGACTCGACATACTGACGCGCCTGCACGCGCGCGAGTGCTCGGATCTGGTCGCGATAGATCCCTGCCTGCTCGTAATGGCGCTCGTCGGCCGCGCGGTGCATCTTTTCGGTGAGTCCCCTGATCACGTCGTCTTCGCGCCCCTCCAGAAAGAGCACCGCGTTCGCCACGTCCTCGGCGTACACCTCGGGCGCTATCTTGCCCGTGCACGGCGCCGTGCAGCGATGTATCTGATGCAGCAGGCAGGGCCGCGAGCGGTTCTCGAATACGGTGTCTTCACAGGTGCGCAGCCGAAATACCCGCTGCAGGAGCTGGATCGACTCGCGCACCGCGTACGCATGCGGAAACGGACCGAAGTAGCGATGCTTCTTGTCCTTCGCGCCCCGGTGGAAGCCGAGGCGCGGATACCGATGCCCGGTCACCATCAGATACGGATAGGACTTGTCGTCGCGAAAAAGGATGTTGTAGCGCGGATTGAGACTCTTGATTAGGTTGTTCTCGAGCAGCAGCGCCTCACCCTCCGAGCGCGTCGCGGTGACCTCCATCGCCGCCACCTGAGACAGCATCATCTGAATCCGCGGGCTCTGCGCCTGCTTCTGGAAGTAGGAGGCGACGCGCTTTTTCAGATCGCGCGCCTTGCCGACGTAGAGCGCGTCGCCCTCCTTTCCCAGCATGCGGTAGACGCCCGGCAGATTCGGCAGCCCGGCGACGAACGACTTCGAATCGAACACGATGATTTCATTATAAAACGTGTAGAATTTCGGCCTTTTTCCGAGCGGCAGAAGAGCAAAGCTCATGGCGAAAGTCGAAGCAGTGGAAATCCGTCCCGGCAATCTTCTCGAATGGGATAAGCGCGTCTGGCGGGTGCTCAAGAGCTACCACGTGCACGTCGGCGGGCGCGGCGGGGCGTTCATGCAGGTCGAGATGAAGGATATTGAAGCCGGCACCAAGACCAATCAGCGCTTTCGCACCGAGGACAAGGTCGAGCGCGCGTTCGTCGATCCGCGCGAGATGCAATACCTCTACCAGGACGGCGACATGTACGTCTTCATGGACAAGGAAAACTACGAGCAGCTCTCGTTGCCCGCGGACTTCCTCGAAGGCCAGGCGGGCTACCTCTTGCCGAACATCGACGTGCAGATCAACTTCTACAACGGCCGTCCGATCGGCGTCGAGCTGCCGCCTTCTGTCGTCCTGACGGTCCTCGACACCGAGCCGGGCATCAAGAATTCCACTGCGACGAACAGTTTCAAGCCGGCGAAAATGGAAACCGGAATCACCGTGCAGGTGCCGCCTTTCATCAACAAAGGCGAGAAAATCAAGATCGACACCGCCGAGGGAACCTACATGGAGCGCGCTTAGCGGAAAAATAGGGACAGTCCCTATTTAAATGAGTTGCTTCAACGCCTCCTGCGCTTCGCGATAAGCGACGCTTTTCCGCAAGTCGCGTCCGCCCTGCTTCTTCATCCGTTCGAGCCGCTCCGCGCTCGAGAGCTGCACGTCCTTCATCGACTCGAGGAGCTCGTCGAGTCCTGCCGGGTTATTGCATAGGAGGACCATGTCGCAGCCCGCGGCAAGCGCGGCGCGCGCTCGCTCGGGCGGTCCACCGGCCACGGCCGCGCCTTCCATCGACAGATCGTCGCTGAATACGATTCCCTGGAAAGCGAGCTGCTCGCGCAGCACCTGCTGCAGCCAGTAGCGGGAATATCCCGCCGGGTTTGCGTCGACCTGCGGGTAGATAACATGCGCCGGCATCACCGCCGCGAGCCCGGCATCGATCACCGCCTTATACGGTGTGATGTCCTTCTTCACGATCTCCCTGAACGATCGTTCATCGCGCGGCACGGCGACGTGCGAATCGGCCTCGGCGTAGCCATGCCCCGGGAAGTGCTTCGCTACCGCCGCAACGCCGCCCTGCGCGAGCCCCCGCACCAAGCACGCGCCGAGCGCGCCGACCGCGCTCGGGTCGAAGTGCAGCGCCCGATCGCCGATCACCGAGCTGCCACCGTAGTCGAGATCGAGCACCGGCGCAAAGCTGAAGTCCACGCCATGCGCGCCGAGCTCGGAGGCAATGATGTAACCGATCGAGCTCGCCGCCTCCTTCGCCGCATCGCGATCGCGATCCCAGAGCTTGCCGAGCGTGCGCATCGGCGGAATTGCGGAAAAGCCTTCGCGAAAGCGCTGCACGCGCCCGCCCTCGTGGTCGACGCAGATCGGCAATGCCGGTTCGCGCAGCCGCTCGATATCCGCGGTAAGCGCCGCGAGCTGCTCCCGATTTTCGTAGTTGCGCGAAAAGAGAATCACGGCGCCCGCCGCGGGATGGCGAATGCGCTCGCGATCTTCGTCGGCGAGCGCCGGGCCGACGATATCGACGACCACCGGGCCTGGCGGCAGCCTTATTTTTCGCACTCGAGAATCACCGTGGCAAAGGCGACGCCGCGCTCATCGGAAAGCGAAACATGCGCCGATGTGACGCCCCTGCCGTCGAGGTAGCGCTTTAGCGGATCGGAAAATTCGAGCACCGGCTGGCCCGAGGCGAGGTTTCGCACCCAGACGCCATGCCAGTTGGCGGGCGCCTTGATGCCGGTGCCGAGCGCCTTGGTGAACGCTTCCTTGGCGGCGAAGCGCTTGGCGAGGTAGTTGGCGGGCAGCCGGTGGCTCTGGAAGCGCGCGAGCTCGGGCGGACAGAGGATGCGTCGCGCGAAGCGCTCGCCGTAGCGCTTGAGCGCCGCCTCGATGCGGCCAATCTCGACGACATCGGTGCCGACGCCGAAGATCATCGCGCCGCGCGCACCATCAGCTGTTTCATTTCGCGCACGGCTTCGCGCATGCCGACGAACACGGCGCGGCTCACGATCGCGTGGCCGATATGCAGCTCGCGCAGGCCCTCGAGCGCCGCGATCGGCTGCACGTTGAAATAGTTGAGCGCGTGGCCGGCGTTGAAGCGCATGCCGAGGCGGCGGATCGCTTCGCCCGCCGTCTGGACCTTTTTCAACTCGGCGAGCACCGCCGGGGTTTCGGCATCGCGCCCCTTCGAATGGAACGTATGCGCGTACGGCCCGGTATGGATCTCGCAGACCGTGGCGCCGATGCGCGCCGCCGCTTCGACCTGCCTTAGCTCCGCGTCGATAAAAACGGAAACTCGAATGCCGGCATCGGCGAGGCGCGTCACCGCGACCTTGAGCCTGCTCTCCTGCGATGCGATGTCGAGCCCGCCTTCGGTGGTGATCTCTGCTCTGCCCTCGGGCACGAGCATCGCCATCTCGGGCTTTACGCGGCAGGCGATGTCGACCATTTCCTCGGTTGCCGCCATCTCGAGGTTCAGGCGGATGTGGGTTAGCTCGCGCAGCCGCCGCACATCCTGGTCCTGGATATGGCGCCGGTCTTCGCGCAAATGGCAGGTGATGCCGTCGGCGCCGCCCAGGTGCGCTTCCACCGCGGCCCAGACCGGATCGGGCTCGTAGGTACGCCGCGCTTGGCGCACCGTTGCGACATGGTCGATATTGACGCCGAGCTCGATCACAGATCGTTCAGCTCGAGTAGCACGCTGCGCGTGTGAAGCACCTGGCCGTGCAGGCGCTGGCCGATGAGCGCGCGCATCAGGTAACGCGCCTCGTCGCGCGTTTCGCTGCGGCTGTAGTCGTCCGCCGCAAGATCGAGGAGCGTACGGCCGCTCACCACAAGGTCGCCGTGGCGGGCGCGCACCGGCCCGCGGTCCGGCTCATAGACATACGAACCGGTGGGCTCGATCGGATCGCCGCTCTGCGCTTCGCGGTCAAAAAGCGGCGCGTAGCCGAGCTCGGCGAGCAGGCGCTTTTCGAAACTTCGCAGCACCGCAGCGAATGCCTCGCCCGTTGAGAGGCGCGCCAGCGCCTCGCCGTAGGCGTCGAAAAGCGCTTCATGCGCGTCTTCCCGGGGCAGCAGCCGCAGGATGAGCTCGTTCAGGTAAAAGCCGCACATGAGCGCCCGGCCCGCGAGCGGCTGGAGCGCTCCGCCCCACTCGGCGGCAATAAGCGTGGCGAGATCGGTGGAGCCGCTCCAGCCAAAGCGCAGCGGATGAAAGGCGAGCAGCACGCCGCGCATCGCTGAACGCGGCCGCCGGGCGCCGCGCGCAAGGAGCGCAAGGCGCCCGTGGCGCCGCGTAAAGGCCTCGACGATGAGGCTCGTCTCCTTGTAGGGATAGGTGTGCAGCACGTAGCCCGGTTCATGGTCCGCGCGTCTCTTCATTCGTAGCCCAATTGTCGCAGGACGCGCAGGTCATCGGTCCAGGCGCGTCGTACCTTGATCCAGACGCCGAGATAGACCTTGCCCTGAAAGAGCCGCTCGAGATCCTGGCGCGCGGCGCTCGCCATGGCCTTCAGGCGCTCGCCGCCCTTGCCAAGGACGATCGCCTTTTGGCTTTCGCGCTCGACGAGGATCGAGGCCTCGATGCGCCGCAGACGTCCCTCCTCCTTGAAACTGTCGATCAGCACTTCGCAGCGATAGGGAAGCTCTTCGCCGAGCGCGCGGAAGAGCTGTTCGCGAAGCGCCTCGGCGGCGAAGAAGCGCTCGTCGCGGTCGGTAAGCTGGTCATCCGGATAGGTGCTCGGGCCTTCAGGCAACGCCTCGCGCAGCACGCCGAGCAGCCGGGGAACGTTCTTTCCGGTCTTCGCGCTCACCGGCACGAGCGCGATGAAGTCGCGCGATTTCGCGAGCCGGTCGAGAAACGGGATGAGTTCGGCGCCGCGCTTCAGAGCGTCGATCTTGTTCACGACGGCGATCGCCTTATGGCCGGCCGGAATGCGCTCGAGCGCCGCGCGGTCTTCTGGCCCGTAGCGCAGCGCCTCGACGACAAAGAGCACCACGTCAGCTTCGGCCGCCGCCTCGCCCACGCGGCGGTTCAGCGCCTTATGCAGGACGCTTTTCAGGCGCGGCGGGTTGCCTGGCGCATCGACAAAGATGTATTGGCATTGGGGCAGGCTGAGGATGCCGCGCACCAGATGCCGGGTCGTCTGCGGTCGCGGCGAGACGATGGAGATCTTTTCCCCGACCAGCCGGTTGAGCAGGCTCGACTTCCCGGTGTTCGGCCGGCCGACGAG
Organism: Burkholderiales bacterium; assembly: GCA_046263015.1. Taxonomy (GTDB): domain Bacteria; phylum Pseudomonadota; class Gammaproteobacteria; order Burkholderiales; family SG8-39; genus SCGC-AG-212-J23. Next base: position 17,616 of record JBHELS010000030.1, read on the forward strand.
CGAGACGGTGCCGCAGCGATGCGTCACCGGCTGGCAAGCCGCTCAAGCAAGGCGCGCGCCGCCTGCTGCTCGGCGCGCTGGCGCGAGGTGCCGGTGCCGCGCGCGCTCAGCTCGTCGGCCGTGCATTCGACTTCGAACGATTGACGGTGGGCCGCGCCGTGTACGGAAACCAGGCGATAGATTGGCAGCGGGCGGCGCGCCGCCTGAAGCATCTCCTGGAGCTCGGTCTTCGCGTCCTTCGCCGCGCGCTCGGGGTCGAGGCGCTCAAGCCGCGTCGCGAATGCCGCGAGTACGGCCCGCTGCGCCGCATCGTAGCCACCGTCCACCAACACCGCGCCGAAGAGCGCCTCGAGCGCATCGGCGAGTATCGACGGACGCGGCTCGGCGGATGCGGCCAGCTCGCCTTCGCCCAGGCGCACGAGCGGGGCCAAGTCGAGCTCTCGTGCGAGCTCGGCAAGCGCGTCGGCGCGAACCAGGCTCGCGCGCAACCGCGTGAGCTTGCCTTCGGAGAGCTGCGGATAGCGCCGATAAAGCTCCTCGGCGATGACACAGCCGAGGAGGCTGTCGCCCAGGAATTCGAGCCGCTCGTTATGCAGCGACGCGTAGCTGCGATGCGTGAGCGCCTGCTCGAGCAGCTCGCCGCGCGTGAAGCGGTAGCCGAGCCTCGTTTCCAGCGCCGCGGCAGGCGCCAAGCCGGCTACTGGCCTCCGGCGCGGGCGGTGTAATCGATGTACAGGCCCACGTTCGGCAAGAGCGGCACCTCCTTGCGATACGCGAAGCCGATGACCATGCCGCTTGCGTCCTTGCTGATCTCGAGGTCCTGCGCCTTCACCGCGGTGATGTCGTCGATCGTCGAGCGGTTCTCGAAAGCGCGCCGGATGTCGGCGACGCTCGAGCTCTGCTTGTCGCGCGCGATCGCGTCGATGGCGTGCTTCGCCGCGCGGTACTCGAGATACGACGGAATGAGCTTCATGCTGAAAAGCGCGATTACCACCAGCACCACGAGAACGAATATGAGGGCCAAGAGACCCATGCCCCTCTGCCTGCCTCCCATACGAACCCCCTTGTTTTTAGCGGAACGATCCGAAGCGGCCGAGCTCGTTCAGGTTCAGCCAGATGAAGAAGGCCTTGCCGACGATGTTCTGGTCGGGGACGAATCCCCAGACGCGGCTGTCGCTCGAGTTGTCCCGGTTATCGCCCATCACAAAGTAATGACCCGGCGGCACGGTGCACGCAAGGCCGCTCATATTGTATGTGCAATTGCCCGAGGCGGCGCGCGTCGGCAGTACCCCGGCGGGCGCATCGTCCTCGAGCAATATTTGGTGCTCGACCCCGTCCAGCGTCTCGATGAAGCGACGCGAAAACTGCATGCGCTCGCGCGAGAGATAGTCGTCCACCTGCCGCACGGGTACCGCCCGGCCGTTGATGAAAAGCCGCTTGTTGCGATACTCGAGGCGATCGCCGGGCAGCCCGACGACGCGCTTGATGTAGTCGAGCGACGGATCCTCCGGGTAACGGAACACCATCACGTCGCCGCGCAAAGGCTCGCCGAGCGGCACGATCTTCTTGTTCACCACCGGCAGGCGGATCCCGTAGGCGTATTTGTTCACGAGGATGAAGTCCCCGACCAGCAGCGTCGGCACCATTGACGAGGACGGAATCTTGAACGGCTCGACGAGGAAGGAGCGAAGCAGAAAAACGATCAGGATGACAGGAAAGAAGCTGACCGAGTACTCGACCCACCACGGCTGCTTGAGAAGCCGCGCTCGCTGTTCTTCGCGCGCGCGCGAGCGCTTGTCCTCGGGCTGCTGGCGAAGCTCGGTATCCAGACGCGCGAGCGCCTGAGCGGCGGCCGCCTCGCGCCGGCGCCGGAGCGACACCCCTTCCATGGCCCAGACGAGGCCGGTGACGATAAGGAGGATCAAAAGAAAGAGCGCGAAATTCAAGCGCCGCTCCGTTGCAGCACGGCGAGGAACGCCTCCTGCGGAATCTCGACCGAACCGACTTGCTTCATGCGCTTCTTGCCTTCCTTTTGTTTTTCGAGGAGCTTCCGCTTTCGCGTGACGTCGCCACCGTAGCACTTGGCGAGCACGTTCTTTCTCAGCGCCTTGACGTTCTCGCGCGCGATGATATGACCGCCGATCGCCGCCTGTACCGCCACGTCGAACATCTGTCGCGGAATCAGGCCGCGCAGCCGCTCCACCAATTCGCGCCCGCGGCGCTGGGCGCCCTCGCGATGGACCATGCTCGAGAGCGCGTCCACCCGCTCGCCGTTCACCAGGATGTCGAGGCGCACCATGTCCGCCGCCCGGTACTCCTTGAATTCGTAGTCTAGCGAGCCGTAGCCGCGCGTCATCGACTTCAACCGGTCGAAGAAGTCGAGCACCACCTCGTTCAGCGGCAGGTCGTAGGAAATGACGACGTGGCGTGCCGAGTAGTGCATGTTGGTCTGGATGCCGCGCTTCTCGGTGCACAGCGTAATGACCGGGCCCACGTATTCCTGGGGCACGAAAATGCGGCAGGCCATGATCGGCTCGCGAAATTCCTCGATCGTCTCGACGGGTGGCAGGCGCGAGGGGTTCGACAGCTGCTCGAGCGTGCCGTCGCGCAGCTTTACTTCGTAGACGACCGATGGCGCCGTGGTGATGAGGCTCATGCCATATTCGCGCTCAAGGCGCTCCTGCACGATATCCATGTGCAAAAGGCCGAGAAAGCCGCAGCGAAAGCCAAAGCCGAGCGCTTGCGAGGTCTCGGGCTCGTAGTGGAAGGAGGCGTCGTTCAAATGCAGCTTTTCGAGCGCGTCGCGTAGCGCCTCGTACTCATTCGCTTCCACCGGGTAGAGGCCGGCGAATACCTGCGGCTTCACCTCCTTGAAGCCCGGCAGAGGCACCGCCGCAGGCCGGCCTTCGTGCGTCACCGTGTCGCCCACCTTGGCTGCGCGCAGCTCCTTGATGCCGGCGGTGACGAAGCCCACCTCGCCCGCGGCCAGCGCGTCCTTATGCTTCGACTTCGGAGTGAAAATGCCGACCTGGTCGCAGAGATAATCCGCGCCGGTGCTCATCAGGTGAATGCGTTCCTTCGGCTTGAGCGTCCCGTCCACCACGCGAACCAGCATGACGACGCCGACGTAATTATCGAACCACGAGTCGATGATGAGCGCCTTGAGCGGCGCCTCGGGGTTGCCCGCGGGCGGCGGCACGCGGGCGATCACCGCTTCGAGGATCGCATCGACGTTCTCGCCGGTCTTCGCGCTCGCGCGAATCGCGTCCTGCGCGGCGATGCCGATCACATCTTCGATCTCCTGGATCGCCTTTGCCGCATCGGCGGAGGGGAGATCGATCTTGTTCAGCACCGGAATAACTTCGACGCCCTGCTCGGTCGCGGTGTAGCAGTTCGCCACCGTTTGGGCCTCGACGCCCTGGGACGCGTCCACCACCAGGACCGCGCCTTCGCAGGCGGCGAGCGAGCGGCTCACTTCGTATGAAAAATCCACATGACCCGGCGTGTCGATCAGGTTGAGCAGGTAGGTGTCGCCGTTTTTCGCCTGGTATTCGAGCGCCGCGGTCTGCGCCTTGATCGTGATGCCGCGCTCGCGCTCGAGCTCCATCGAGTCGAGCACCTGCTCCGCCATCTCGCGCTCGGCGAGTCCGCCGCACATCTGGATGAAGCGATCGGCGAGCGTCGACTTGCCATGGTCGATGTGCGCGATGATGGAGAAATTGCGGATATGGCTTTGCGGCATATAAGAAAAGAGGGTGCCCGCGTCCGACAGCGGGGCACCCTCCTCGCGGGCGCTATTTTATTGGATTTGCGAAAGCAGAGCCGGGTCGAGCCGTCCATGGCAGAGCTCGGTGCCGGCGGCGTCGGTCAGGACCGGCACCCGGAGACCGTAGCGCTCGGCGAGGAGCGGGTCGTCGTCGACCATCACCTCCTCGAAGCGAACGCCGAAGGTGCGAAGCGCCCGGGCCATCTGCTCGCAGAGATGGCAGCCGGCGCGGCCGTAGAGCTTGAGGGTTCCGCTAACCTTTATCGCTCAGGCCCGAGATCGTGACGAAGGCGGTCGCCTCGCCGCGCTTCACTTGAAGCGTGATGACGGCGTTCTTGTCGAGCGAGGCAAGGAGCCGGTTGAACTGCTCGACCGATTTCAGCTCCGTGTGCTGCCCCTTGTGTACGACGGTGAGGAGGATGTCGCCCTTCCTCACATCGGCTCGGGCATCGGGCCGCACGTCGCTCACCACGAGCCCGCTCGATAGGTTCTTCTCCTTCTTCTGCTCGGCCGAGAGCTCGGCCAGCACGATGCCGAGGCGGTTCGCCTGCGCTTCGGGCGCTTTCGCCGGGCGCGGCTTCTCGGCCGCTGCGACGCGCTCTTCGGGGAGCTCCGCCACCGTGAGCGTCAAGCGCTTCGTCGCGCCTTTTCGCCATACATCAAGCGCAGCGCTTGATCCGGGGCGCGTCGCGCCGACGAGCCGCGGCAGATCGCTCGAGCTCTCGACCGCCTTGCCCTCGAACGCGACGATGATGTCGCTCGCCTCGACGCCCGCCTTTTCCGCGGGGCTGCCCTTCTCCACCGAGTTGACGAGCGCGCCGCGCGCGCGATCCAGACCGAAGGACGTGGCAAGCTCGCGGGTCACCTCCTGGATGACGACGCCGATGCGCCCGCGCGCTACACGTCCCTTTTCCTTCAGCTGCTTGAGGACGTCCTGCGCGACATCGGCGGGAATCGCGAAGGAGAGACCCATGAAGCCGCCGGTGCGGCTATAGATCTGCGAATTGATGCCGACGACTTCGCCGCGCAGGTTGAAAAGCGGGCCGCCCGAGTTGCCGGGATTGATCGCGACGTCGGTCTGGATGAACGGCACGAAGTTCTCTTGCGGCAGCGAGCGTCCCTTGGCGCTGACGATACCGGCCGTGACGGTGTTTTCGAAGTTGAACGGCGAGCCGATCGCCACCACCCATTCGCCCACTTTCAGCTTGCCGGGATCGCCGAAGCGCACCGCGGGCAGCGCGCTCGCGTCGATCTTGATGAGCGCGATGTCGGTACGCTTGTCCGCGCCGATCACCTTCGCCTTGAATTCGCGCTTGTCCGTGAGCTTGACGGTGATTTCGTCCGCACCCTCGACCACGTGCGCGTTCGTGAGCACGTAGCCATCCTGGCTGATGATGAATCCCGATCCGAGCGAGCGGCTCTCGGAGCGCGGCGCCGGGCCCTGGCCGGGCGGCTGACGCGGAATGAAGCGGCGAAAGAATTCGAGCACCTCCTCGTCGTCCATACCGGGCACTTGTGGCAAGGCGGCCGAGCGCCGCACGGCCTGGGTGGTGCTGATGTTGACGACCGCGTTCCCTTGCTCGTCGACCAGGCGCGTGAAATCCGGCAACTGCGCCTGCACGGCAAGGGAGAACACCGCGAGCCAGACCGCGGCGAGGGCTTTCGTTGTTTTCATGCTCTCTCCTGAACTAAGGGCGCCGGTACTGCACGGCGTTGGCGATGCGCTGCACGCTCGCGGCGGGCGCCTCGCCCACCACCGTCACCCGGTGATTAGCGACTTCGCGCGTATAGATGTGGATGGCGCCAAGGCTCGCAAGCCCGGGGCGCGACGGCTCCGCGCGCGGCGCGAGCGGCTCGATGAACACCGACACGGCGGCGAGGCCGTCGGAATAGACGAGCTGCCCAACGGGCTTCGATTCGCCCATACGCCGCTGCAGCTCGACCACTTTATGGAAACCCGGCAGGTCCGGGGCGACCGTCCAGCCCGTGAGGTGCGTCGGCTTGGCCGCCGCGTCTTCGATGCGCCACGAGGCGCTGTCATGCCGGGATTTCACCATCTCCGGCGTGACGTGGCCGATATCGAGCTGGGTGAACATGAACTGCTCGATCTGGCTGCCGGCCGCGTCGACCGTCACCGCACGCACCAGCATGCCGCTTGCCGTGTCGGCGTACAGGTGGTAGCCGTAGCGCAGGTTGTCCTTCGGCGCGAGGACCAGCGCCTGGCATTCGAGGCCGCCGATGCGCCGCTTTTCGCCAAGCGAGATGTCGTAGTTGCTTGAAAGGCTCGAGAGCTGCTCGGGCAGGAGCGCGGGGAAGCTGCGATCGGCGGTGCGTCGCTCAACCTTGAGGATCTTGCTCTCCGGTAGATAGCAGCGCACGGTGTCGCGCGTGCGTACAAGCTCGCGCGGCACGCCGTCGAGCACTTCGAGCTTCTCGACGTCCGCGCTTGCCAGCCGCGTGATGCGCGAGGTTTCGGTCTTGCCGCCGTGCTGGTAGACGAAGGTGCCGCTATAGGAAAGGTTGCGCGTCGCGTCCTGGATCTTGCGCAGCCAGGCGAGCGCATCGGCCGACTGCGCGTACAGCGGCGCGTGCGCGGTGCCGGCCGCGAGCCAGACTAGCGCGGCGGCGCGCCAGGCCGTCACTTGCGAAGCTCGTCGGGTCGCTCGGCCACCGTGCGCACATAAGGCGCCATGCCCTGCAGCGAGACGCGGGGCGAGAAGCCCTGATGCGCGAGGAGATAATCGTTCGCCGCCTCGGGGAGTACCGCTGCGGCGATGGCCGGCGGCGCCGCCGAGTCGACTTTCGCGACAGGCGCCTCGACCGTAGAAGGCGGCGAGAGCGCGAGCCAGCCGACGAGCGCCACGGCGGCAGCGCTTGCTGCCGCGGCGAAGGCGAAGCGCTGTGCCGGCGTGCGGCCCGGCAACCGCCCGGGCCGGACGATCGCCGGCTCGGCGCCGAGGCGCTCGCTCACGCGCCGCGCGAAGCTGGCGGAGAGAAGCGGCTGCTCGTGCATCGCGTCGCTTACCAGGTGATAGAGCCGCCAGGTATCGGCGGCTTCGGCATCGCCGCGCAGGAGCTCGAGCGCCTCATCGGCGGCCTTCCCCATGAGCTCGCCGTCCATCAATGCTGAAATGTTCTCGTTCATGCGCCTACCACCTCTTGTCTTTGCGCGTTCCGAGCAGCGGCCGCAGCTGCTCGGCGATCGCCTCGCGCGCCCGGAAGATGCGCGAGCGCACCGTGCCGATCGGGCAGTCCATCACCCTCGCGATGTCCTCGTAGCTCATGCCTTCGATCTCGCGCAGCTGTATCGCCGTTCTCAGCTCCTCGGGCAGCTGCTCGATCGTCGCGTTCACCGTCTGCGCGATCTC
>JBHELS010000031.1:0-13608 GCA_046263015.1 Burkholderiales bacterium
TAAAGAAGAGCTGGTACGCGCGGCGCTCGAGCGCACCTTCCTCGCCGAATCCCTGCCGATGACCACCGCCGATTTCGCGCGCCGCGTAGACGAGGGGCGCAGCCGCTTTACGCTGATCGAGCAGGAAATGGCCCGCCTTGCGAAAGAGATACTCGCCGAGCGCGCCGCGCTTGAAAAAAAGCTGGCCGGCGCCGAGCGCGCGTACGCACACGCGGTCGCCGATATACGAGCGCAGCTCGCGCGTCTTCTCGCGCCCGGATGGCTCGCGCGTACACCGTGGGAGCGGCTACAGCACCTGCCGCGCTACCTGAAGGCCGCGGCGCTTCGCCTAGATAAACTGCGCAGCGATCCGCAGCGCGACGCGCGGCTCGCGGCCGAGCTCGGAGCCCTGGAGCAGCCGTACCGGCGCGAAATGAGCGCGCGCATGCGAAACGGCGCCGCGAGCGCCGAGCTCGAGCAGTTCGGTTGGCTGCTGGAGGAGCTTCGCGTGTCGCTCTTCGCCCAGGAGCTTCGCACGCCCGTGCCGGTGTCGGCGAAGCGCCTGGCGAAAATCTGGCAAAGCGTGCGCGCATGAGCGTCGCACGCTCTCTCCTTTATGCGGCGGGGAACGCACTGCATCCACGCATGTTGTGGCTCATGCTATGGCCGATGCTCGTCGCCCTCGCGATCTGGGGCACGTTAGCGCTTTTCGTCTGGGGCCGGCTCGCGCTCCGCCTCGCGGCGTGGCTCGAACGGGGCCTTGACTACGCGCTTGCCTGGTCGCATCTCGACTTCGCCACCGCCGCGATCGTCGCGGCAAACGTGCTCCTTTTCATCGCTTTCGTGCCGCTCGTCTATCTGACCGCGCTCTTCATCCTGAGCCTCTTCGGCATGCAGAAGATGGTCCACTACGTGGCGAGCCGCGCTTACCCGGAACTTGAGCGCCGGCGCGGCGGGGGCATCGCGGGCAGTGGCTGGAACGGAGTGGTCGCCTTGGCCGGGCTCCTCGGCCTGGCACTTGTCAGCATTCCCTTCTGGCTCCTGCCGCCGCTCTGGCCGGTCATCCCGCTCGTAATCCTGGCGTGGGTCAATCAGCGGCTCCTACGCTACGACGCCCTCGCGGAGCACGGCGATGCGGAGGAAATGCGCCAGATCTTCCGCGACCGCCGCGGTGGCCTTTATATCCTCGGCTTCCTGCTTGCCCTCGCCGCCTATGTCCCGGTGGTCGGGTTCTTCGCGCCGGTGCTTTTCGGCCTGGCGTTCATCCACTATCTCCTCGGGGCGCTCGATGAGCATCGCGCGCATAAGCCGCCGCTATCGGCGGCATGAATACAAATCATTGGCGGCGCGGGAACGCCGCTCGCTACGCTCGGTCATTCCTTCTTTCGATGGAGAAACAATGTTCCCGAACCGCGAGGGACAACGCGTCCCGCAAGTTACATTCCGCGCTCGCAGCGAGAGCGACTGGAAGCCGATCAGCACGGACGAAATCTTCAAGGGGAAGACGGTGGTCGTCTTCTCGCTCCCCGGTGCCTTCACGCCCACTTGCTCGTCGACCCACGTGCCGCGGTACAACGAGCTTGCGCCGGCGTTTTTCGCGAGCGGCGTCGATCGCATCGTCTGCATCGCGGTGAACGACGCCTTCGTCATGAACGAATGGGCGCGCACACAGGAGTGCGGCAACATCCTCATGCTGCCCGACGGCAACGCGGAGTTCACCGAGAAGATGGGCATGCTCGTCGACAAGACGGACCTGGGCTTCGGCAAGCGCTCCTGGCGCTACGCGATGCTCGTCAAGGATGGCGTTATCGAGAAGATGTTCATCGAGCCCGAGAAGCCCGGCGACCCGTTCGAGGTGTCCGACGCGGACACGATGCTCGATTACATCAATCCGAAGGCGAAGAGGCCGGACCAGGTCGCGATCCTGACGCGCGAAGGCTGCGGCTTTTGCGCCAAGGCAAAGAAGCTGCTGACAGAGCTCGGCTACCAGTACAGCGAAGTGACGCTCAACCACAGCGACCGCTCACGCGTTGTAGGCGCAATCACCGGCCGCGGCACCGTGCCGCAGGTTTTCATCAACGGCAAGCATATCGGCGGACTCGAGGAGCTCGAGCGCTGCGCCAAAAAAGCCGCCTAGAATCGCCCCGTGTTCGGGGCGTTCATCATCGGCGATGAGCTGCTGGTCGGAAAGCGCGAGGACAAGCACCTCGGCTTTCTGATCGGCGCGCTCGCGCGCCGCGGCCTGCGGCTTTCGTGGGCGCACTACCTCGGCGACGAGCCGGCGCGGCTCACCGAGGCGCTCAAGCGCAGCATCGCTTCGAGCGATATCGTTTTCAGCTTCGGCGGCATCGGCGCCACCCCCGACGACCATACGCGCCAAAGCGCGGCCGCCGCCCTCGGCGTGCCGCTCGAGTTGCATCCGCAAGCCGAGCAAGAGATTCGTGCGCGCTTTCCGAGCGGCGAAGCGACGCCGCAGCGTCTCGCCATGGGCGAGTTCCCGCAGGGCGCGGCGATCATTCCGAACCCGGTGAACCGCATTCCGGGGTTTTCGCTCGCGGACCATCACTTCGTGCCGGGCTTTCCGCAGATGGCCTGGCCGATGGTCGAATGGGTGCTCGAGACGCGCTATCGCGATCGCTTCGATGCGCAGAAGTGGGCCGAAGCCTCGATGCTGGTCTTCGAGGCGGGCGAAAGTCAGCTCATTCCCGCGATGCAAACCGTGGAGCAGGCATTTCAGGGCGTGAAGGTCTTCAGCCTGCCTTCCATGGGCGCCGACGGCTCGCGGCTCCATGTCGAGCTCGGTGTGCGCGGGGATCCTCGGGAGGTCGCGGCGGCGATGGAGCGGCTGCGCCGCGAGGTGACGAGCGCCGGCTTCCCGTACCAATAAAAAGGCCCGGAGCGGCGACGCCCCAGGCCTCGATCAACGCTCCTTACGGACGGCTTAGGCCGCCTTTTTTGCCTTCGCCAGTCCCTTGACCGTCTCGGTCGCGGCGGCGACGTTCGCCTCGGCGATTTCGGTCGCCTGCTTCGCGACCTTGTTCATGTTGTCGTAGGCCGAGTTGGCCGCGGCAAGCATGGACTTCACGGCGGCGACGGCGACGTCGGAGCCGGCGGGTGCGTTCTTCGACACCTTGTCGAGCAGGCTGACGAAGTTCTCGTTCCACTCCGCGACGCGGCGCTCGGCGACGCGCGTCAGCTCGGCATTGGTCTGTGTCGCCACTTCGTAAACGCTCTTCGAGTAGGCGATCGCTTTCTCCATCGCGGGCTGCGCGAACGAGTTCTGCAGCGTCACGAACTCCTGCACATCCTTCACGCCGAGCAGGGCGCGGGTGTTGGCGATAGAGTCTTCGAACGCGCCCTTGAAGGCGCCGGCGTAAATGTTCGCCAGCTTCTCGAACGCGGCGAACTGGGCATTCGCTACGGCGAGGAGCGCTTCTGCGTTGGCCTTTTGGGCCGCTTGAATCTGCTCCGGGGTCACGTACATCTATAGCTCCTGGTCGAATGGTTTGAAACGCGTTGTTTGTGCATTGCAGCAACGCCAATGTACGGCCACTCAGAGGGAAAGTCAAGCGTGTGATGCGTAGCAGCAATCTAGGAGGGCCGATTAGCCAATCGCACTACATTTAGGAGCGTGCGCTAACTTACCTAAGCCGCGCCATACTAAGCGCGTGACCTTTGAATACCGGCCGAGCGCCGCCACCGTACTCGCGGATCCCTTTCCGATGTACGCGCGGCTTCGCGATGAGGATCCGGCGCACTGGAGCGGCGAGCTGAAAGCATGGGTGCTCACGCGCTATGAGGACGTAAAGCGGGTGTGCCTGGATAGCCGCATGTCCTCGGACCGGCTGCGGCCGTTCTTCGCCTCGCTGCCCTCGGCGGAAGCGGCGCGCATGGCCGAGCTGATCCGCATTCTTACGCTGTGGATGGTGTTCCGAGATCCACCCGAGCACACGCGGCTGCGGCGGCTCACGAGCCGAGTCTTCCACGTACGCTCCATCCAGGCGTTGAAACCCGCGGTCGAGTCGCTCACCGCCTGGCTGCTCGAGCGCGTCGCCGAGCGGAGCGAATTCGATTTCATCGCCGAATTCGCGGGGCCCCTGCCGGCGCTCGTCATCATGGACATGCTCGGCGTGCCGCGAAGCGAGCTCGCGCGCTTGAAGCGGCTCTCGGACGAAATGGCGCTCTTCATCGGCAGTGCGCGAGAAACGCCGGGAAAGTACGCCCGCGCGGAGCGGGCGACGGCCGAGATGGCGGAGCTTTTCCGCGCCCTCATCGCCGAGCGCCGCCGCGAGGCGCGGCGCGATCTTCTCAGCGAGCTCGTGCATCTCGAAGAGGACGGCGAACGGCTGAGCGAAGACGAGCTCGTCGCGACCTGCGTGCTGCTCCTTTTTGCCGGCCATGAGACGACGACGCACCACATCACGAACGGCCTCGCCGCGCTCTTACGCTTCCCTTCCGAGCTCGAGAAGCTGCGGCGCGACCCGCGCCTCGCACCTGCGGCGGTGGAGGAGGTTTTGCGCTACGACGGGCCGATCGGCGCGCAGGTGCGCATCGTCCAGGAGCGTCAGTTGTTCCACGGCCGGGAATTCCAGCCGGGCGAGCGCGTGTTCCTCATGATGAACGCGGCGAACCGCGATCCGCGCGCCTATGAGGCACCGGACCGGGTGGATCTCGCGCGCCATGGCCCGCCGCACCTCACCTTCGGTTTCGGCGCGCATATCTGCCTCGGCTTTCCGCTCGCCCGCCTGGAAGGACAGGTCGCGCTGCCGGCGGTGCTTGCGCGCTGGCGCGAGATCGAGGCGGCCGGCTCGACCGTGCAGTGGCTCGATTCGCTCGTGCTGAGAGGCATGACGACGTTCCCGGTGCGCGTGCGCGCTTGAGCGCGGCGCACCCCGACCACCTGCCGGCGCGACTCTGGTGGCTTCTCGCCGCCCTCACCCTTGCGTGGGGATTCAACTGGACGGCGATGAAGCTCGCGCTCGCCGAAGTGCCACCGTGGACCTTCCGCTCGCTCTGCCTTGGCCTCGGCTCGGCAGTCCTTTTTCTCGTGCTGCGCGTGGGCGGCCAGGCGCTCGTCTGGCCGCGCGGCCAGTGGCGGCGGCTATGGCTCCTTGCGCTGCTCAACATCACGGGCTGGAACATCCTGGTCGCCTTCGGGCTGACGATGATCGCTTCCGGCCGCGCCTCGATCCTCGCCTACACCATGCCGGTGCTCGCCATACCACTTTCCGTGTGGCTCCTCGGCGAGCGCCTGACGACGGCCAAGCTCACCGGGTTGGTGCTCGGCATGCTCGGCCTCGCGCTATTGATCGGTGATGCTTATCGCGCCATCGGCGCAGCACCGCTCGGCTCGCTCCAGGTGCTGGGTGCGGCAGCGAGCTGGGCGCTCGGCGCGGTCCTGCAGAAGAAGTATCCGGTAACCCTTGCGCCCGGTCCGTACACGGCGTGGATCATGCTTTTGGGCGGCGTTCCGATCTTCGTCGGCGCGGTCCTTTTCGAGGACCTCGGCGCGCTTCGGCACATCGGCGTGCGCGCCATCCTGGGCACCGCGTACAACGTCTTCGTCGCCTTCGCCTTCGCGTATTGGGCTTGGATCAAGCTTGCCACCTCGGTCTCGGTCACCGTGTTCTCGCTCAGCATCCTGATCGTTCCGGCGCTTGCCGTGCTTGGCGGCATCGTGTTTCTTGGCGAGCGGCCGAGCCTCATCGAAGTCGTGGCGCTCGGCTTGGTGCTCACGGCGCTCGCTACGGTGCTAGTGCCTGCGCGCGGCGCCGGGAAATGAGCTCCGGATTCCATTGACGCACGGCCTCATCCAGCGTGGCGGCGGGCGGCTGCCCGAGGAACCTGAGCGCCTGCGCCAGCGCTCCGGGCGACGCTTCGATCGGCGCGGCGCCGGTCTGCTTGGAAAGCTTTTCCCCCGCCGCGTCGAGCGCGACCGGCACATGCAGGTAACGCGGCGTCGATAAGCCGAGGAGCCGCTGCAAGTACATCTGGCGCGGCGTCGAATCGAGAAGATCGGCGCCGCGCACCACGTCCGTGACCGCCTGCGCGGCGTCGTCCACCACGACCGCGAGCTGGTAGGCGAAGAGTCCGTCGGCCCGGTAGAGAACGAAGTCGCCGATGTCGCGCTCGAGCAATTGCGCATGCGCGCCCTGCACACGGTCGATGAAGCGCACCGGCGCGCTCGTCGTGCGAACGCGAAGCGCGCGGCCGTCGCGCCGTGCGCCGTCGCGGCAGGTGCCGGGGTAGATGGGCGCACCGTCTACGGCGAGACTGAACGAGGAGTCCGCGATCTCTCGTCGCGTGCATCCGCACCAGTACGTCTGCGTGGCGAGCTTTTCCAGCGCTCCGTGGTACAGGTGCAAACGTTCGCTTTGGTAGACCACGTCGCCGTCCCAGGCGAGGCCGAGGTGCTCGAGTGCGCGCAGGATCTTCTCGTCCGCGCCGGGCACGCAGCGGGGCCGATCGAGATCTTCGATGCGTACGAGCCAGCGTCCTCCCGCCGCGCGCGCATCGAGCCAGCTCGCGAGCCCGGCGATGAGCGAACCCATGTGCAGCGGCCCCGACGGCGAAGGCGCGAACCGGCCGGTGTACATGACGGTCTAGAGTACACTCCCCCCCTTTTTTTTGAGAGGACCGCCGTGGCGACTGTCGAGCTGACCCAGGAGAATTTCGAACAGACGGTGAACGACAACACCATGGTGCTGGTCGACTTCTGGGCGCCGTGGTGCGGCCCGTGCCGCGGCTTTGCGCCGGTCTACGAGCAAGCCTCGCAGGCGCATCCCGACGTCGTCTTCGCCAAGGTCAATACGGACGAGCAGCAATCGCTCGCCGGTTCGTTTGGCATCCGCTCGATTCCGACCCTGCTCGTCTTTCGAGAGAAGGTCATCTTGTTCCAGCAGGCGGGAGCACTGCCGGGCGCGGCGCTAGAGCAGGTGATCGCGCAGGCGAAAGCGCTCGACATGGCGAAGGTGCACGCGGAAGTCGCCGCACAGCAGGAGCCGGCTAAATAATGGCACTGCGGCTGCCGTAACATAGCCCGGCATGTCGGCCACTCGCATCGAGAAAGACAGCTTCGGACCAATCGAAGTCCCGGCCGATCGGCTCTGGGGCGCGCAGACGGAGAGGAGCCGGCGCTTTTTCCGCATCTCGGGCGAGCGCATGCCGCTCGCCGTCGTTTATGCGCTCGCGCGGGTGAAGAAGGCGGCCGCGGCGGCCAACAGTGCCCTGGGGCTTCTCGAGCCGCGCAAGGCCGAAGCGATCCAAGGCGCCGCCGACGAAGTCCTCGCTGGCCAGCACGACGCGGAGTTTCCGCTGATGGTGTGGCAAACGGGCTCCGGCACGCAAAGCAACATGAACGTCAACGAGGTGCTCGCGAATCGCGCCTCCGAGCTGCTGCGCGGCGAGCGCGGCGCGCAGCGCCTCGTGCATCCGAACGACGACGTCAACATGGGCCAGTCGTCCAACGATGTTTTTCCGACGGCGATGCACATTGCCGCGGCGCGCGCGCTGCACGACGAGCTCTTGCCGGCGCTCGAGACTCTACATGCGACGCTCGCGCGAAAGCGCGACGCTTTCGCCAGTCTTATCAAGATCGGCCGCACGCACCTGCAGGACGCGACGCCGTTGTCGCTCGGGCAGGAATTCTCAGGCTACGTCGATCAGCTCGAGCAGGCGCGAGCCGCCCTCGGCGCCGCGCTTCCGGGTTTACGCCGGCTTGCTCTGGGAGGCACCGCGGTCGGCACGGGCCTCAACACGCATCCGCAGTTTGCCGCGCGGGTGTGCGAGCTTTTGAGCCGCGAGACCCAGCTCGCATTCAGCGAGGCGCCGAACAAGTTCGCCGCGCTCGCCGGGCATGAGGCGCTCGTCTTTGCGCACGGGGCGCTGAAGACCCTCGCCGCCGCGCTTTTCAAGATCGCCAATGACGTACGCCTCCTCGCCTCGGGTCCGCGCTCGGGACTCGCGGAGCTCCGTATCCCGGAGAACGAGCCCGGCAGTTCCATCATGCCCGGCAAGGTGAACCCGACGCAGGCTGAAGCGCTCACGATGCTCTGCGCGCAGGTCATGGCGAACGATGTGGCGGTGAATATCGGCGGCGCCTCCGGACATCTCGAGCTGAACGTATACAAGCCGCTCATCATCAATGCCTTCCTGCAGAGCGCGCGGCTTCTGGGCGACGGCTGCCGTTCTTTCGAGGAGCACTGCGCCCGCGGCATCGAGGCCGATACAGCGAGGATGCAGGAGCTCCTCGAGCGCTCGCTCATGCTCGTGACGGCGCTCTCGCCGCATATCGGCTACGACCGCGCCGCGGAGATCGCGAAAAAGGCGCACCGCGAAGGCACTACGTTGCGCGAGGCGGCGCTCGGTCTCGGCTACGTGAGCGCGGCAGACTTCGATCGCTGGGTGCGGCCGGAGTCGATGATCCGCCCCGGCGCATGAAGCAGGCCCTTTAGTTGGTCGTCGTCCTGATATCGGGACGCGGCAGCAACATGCGGGCGCTCGTCGAAGCCGGGCTGCCCATTGCCGCCGTGATCGCGAATCGCGGCGACGCTGCCGGCCTCGACTATGCGCGCGGCCGCGGCATCGCCACCGCGGTGGTCGAGCACCGCTCGTTTGCCGAGCGCGCAGAGTTCGAGGCGGCGCTCGAGCGCGAGATCCGGCGATTTGCGCCCCGGGTCGTGGCACTCGCGGGCTTTATGCGCGTTCTCAGTCCCGAGTTCGTGGCGGCCTATCGCGAGCGCATGCTGAATATCCATCCCTCGCTCCTGCCGGCGTTTCCGGGGCTTCGCACGCATGCGCGCGCGCTCGCGGCGGGTGTCAAGCTGCATGGCTGCACGGTCCACTTCGTCACCGGCGAGCTCGACGGCGGGCCGATCGTGATACAGGCGGCGCTTGCCGTGCGGGCGGGCGAGCGGGCCGACGAGCTTGCGGCGCGTGTTCTCGCGCAGGAGCACGTCGTCTATCCAAGGGCGCTGCGCTGGTTCCTCGACGATCGGCTGGTGATCGACAAGGGCGTCGTGCGAGTCAAAGGAGACGATGCGCAACTCGTCATGGCTGCTTCTTAGCGTCGCGCTTGCCGTTCGCGCCGAGCCGCCGCCGCAGCTCGAGATCGCCTACACGCTCAGCCGCAACGGCTCGCCCATGGCGGAGGTGGTCGAGCGCCTGGAGTATCGGGAAGCGGGCTACAAGCTCACGGAGACGTGGAAGGGCAAGGGCATTTATGCGCTATTTGGCACCGCACGGCGCGTGAGCGCGGGCGGCGTCGCCGACGGGACGCTGCGTCCGCGCGAGTTCGTCGACGAGCGCTCCGGGCGTGACACGGCCCGCGCCTGGTTCGACTGGAAGGCGCGAACCCTCACCATGCAATACCAGGGCCACAAGGCGAGCGAGCCGCTGCCGCCGAACGCGCAAGACCGCCTTTCCTTTCTATTCGCGCTTTCACTCGTGCCGGGCAAAGCCGACACCGTGACCTACACCATCGCGGACGGCAAGGGACTCTCGAGCCATACCTATACGGTGCTCGGTCGCGAGCGCGTGAAGACGCCGGTGGGCGAATTCGAAACCGTGAAAGTCGCACGATATGGCGACGAGCGCGAAGGCACCCAATTGTGGCTCGCCGCGGAGCGCGGCTACGTGCCGGTGCGGCTCCTGGTCATCGAGAAGGACGGGACACGCTACGAGCAGGTGGCGACGCGCATCTCGCCGTGAGGCCGAGCGCAGGCCTCCTTGCGCATGCGGAAAGCGCATTGCGAGAGCTCCTGCGATTCGCAGGTCCAGCCGACCAGGTCTTGTCGCACTACTTTCGGGCGCATGCGGAGCTCGGACAGCGCGAGCGCGCCTTCGTCGCAGAGGCGGCCTTTGCGGTGCTGCGCCGGCGCCGCTCGCTCGAGGCCGCCGCGGGCAGCGCGGTGCCGCGCGCTCTTCTCATCGCGGCGCTCACTCGCGTGCTCGGGTTCTCCGGGCGCTCACTTGACGGACTCGCCGAGGCGGCGCTCATCGAGCGCATCCGCGCCTCGCGCGCCGAGGCGCTTGCGGATGCGGTGCGCGCCGACCTCCCCGACTGGCTCTGGCAGGCGCTCGAGAGCGAGCATGGCCGCGACGATGCGATGCGCATTGCCCAAGGCCTGCTCGACCCCGCGCCACTCGACCTGCGGGTCAATCTCGCGCGCATTTCGCGCGAGGCGGTCCTCGCACGGCTCGCCGCCGACGGCATCGCCGCCGAGGCGGCCCGGTACGCGCCGAGCGGCGTGCGCCTCGCCGGCAAGCCGGCCATCAACCAGCACGCGCTTTTTCGCGACGGTCTGGTCGAGGTGCAGGACGAGGGAAGCCAGCTTCTCGCCTATTTGCTCGCGCCGCGGCGCGGCGAGATGCTCGCCGATTACTGCGCCGGAGCCGGCGGCAAGACGCTCGCCATCGCGATGCTGATGCGCGGCGAGGGACGGATCTACGCCATGGACGTTTCGGCAAAGCGGCTCGCCGCGCTTGCCAAGCGCGCGGCGCGCGCGCAGGTGAGTAATGTCCATTCACTCGCGCTCGCAAGCGATAACGACGCGCGTGCCAAGCGTTTGCGCGGAAAGCTCGACCGAGCCCTGGTCGACGCCCCCTGCAGCGGCTTCGGCACCCTACGGCGCAACCCCGATCTCAAATGGCGCCACGGCCCACAGGCGATCCCTGAGCTCGTCGAAAAACAGCGGCGCATCCTCGCCGCGGCGGCACGCCTGGTGAAGCCCGGCGGGCGGCTGGTTTACGCCACGTGCAGCGTCCTGCGCGCTGAAAACGAGGCGATCGCCGACCATTTCCTCGCCGGCTCGCCCGACTTCGTGGCGCTTTCCTGCGCCGACCTGCTCGCCGCCCAGCGCATCCCTTTGGATACGGGCGAGCGGCTAAGACTCTGGTCTCACCGGCATGGCACGGATGGCTTCTTCGCCGCCGCCTTCGAGCGGCGCGGCGCGTCACCGGAGCGTGACAAAAACACATAGGGCGCAGTTACTTAGCTGGGAGGGAGGGGCTTCGCGTACAATGCGGCGGCCACTGAAAATCACTATTAAAGGTTCCCCGATCCCATGACGTTCTCCGGTTGGCTCGATCTCCCCTGGTGGGGAGTGGCTCTTGCCGTGCTTGCCATGACCCACGTGACCATCGCCGCGGTCACGATCTACCTGCACCGCTGCCAGGCGCATCGCGCGCTGGAGCTGCATCCGATCGCGTCACACTTTTTCCGCTTCTGGCTCTGGCTCACGACCGGGCAGGTGACCAAGGAATGGGCCGCCATACACCGCAAGCATCACGCCAAAGTGGAGACGGCCGACGATCCGCATAGTCCACAGATCCATGGCATCAACCGGGTGTTGTGGGGCGGGGTCTTCCTGTACGTGAAGGAGTCCCATAACCGGGAGACGATGGAGCGCTACGGCCATGGCACGCCCGAGGACTGGATGGAGCGCCATCTTTATACGCCGTACTCGTTTCTTGGCGTTTTCGTCCTTCTCGGACTCGACCTAGGGGTCTTCGGTCTCGTGCCGGGCGCCCTTGCTTGGCTCGTGCAGATGGCGTGGATTCCGTTTTGGGCGGCCGGAGTCATCAACGGCGTTGGCCATTACTTCGGGTACCGCAATTACGGTGTCGCCGATGCGAGCCGCAATATCATTCCGTGGGGCGTTCTGATCGGCGGCGAGGAGTTGCACAACAACCATCACGCCTTCGCGTCCTCCGCCAAACTCTCGTCGAAGTGGTACGAGTTCGACATCGGCTGGCTTTATATCTGCATATTGAGCGCCCTTCGCCTCGCGACCGTAAAGAAGGTAGCGCCGCGCCCACGCTTCGCCGAACCGCGCGCGGTTGACTTCGATACGCTGCATGCCGTGATTGCCCACCGCTACGATGTGCTCGCTCGCTATGCCAAATCGGTAAAGCAAACCTACGCCCACGAAGTCGAGCGGCTGCGCCGCTGGTCGCCGGGCGATGCCGAAGTCCTCGGGTCGCTCAAGCGCGCGCTGCTGCGCGGCCAAGCGCTCGCCGGCACGGAGGGCCACAAACTCGCCGAGGCGCTAAAACACTCGCGCGCGCTTGAGATCACGCTCGCCATGCGCCACGAGCTTGCCGCGCTGTGGGAACGCTCGAACGCTTCCAAAGAACAGCTGCTGCGCCAGCTTCAGGACTGGTGCCGCCGCGCTGAGGCGAGTGGGGTGGCGCCGCTTGTCGCTTTCTCCGAGCGTCTGCGGTCCTACGCGACCGCGTAAGCAACGGCTATTCCCGCCTAGCAGTCTCCTCTACAACGGCGCCCCGCGTGCCCCTCACGCGGGCGCCACCCGTGGGCATCGGCGTGTTCGCCTTGTATGGCCGCCGCGACAAAAACTATCGTGGTTCCTCGATAGCGCGCTGTGAAACGCGGCCCTTAGCATCGGCCGTCATTGATTTTTTGGAACCGCACACATGAAAACGCATTCCAGTGCTGCGCTCACCGTGACGGCGCTCGCGTCGCTCGCGGCCTCAAGCGCGCTTGCCCAGCAGACGACGACAGACACGGGCTTGCGCCTGCCGTACCAGAAAGAGTTCTGGACCACTGGCCACGCCGGGGTCCAGATCGGCCGTTCAAAGCTCGACGTCGACTGCCCCGCCGGGGCGAGCTGCGACGACAAGTCCAACGCTTTTAAAGTCTTCGCGGGAGGTCGGTTCAACAATATCTTCGGCGGTGAAGTGAGCTATCTCAATACCGGTGACTTCGATCGCAGCGGCGCCGGCACTAACGGCAGCATCAATACACAGGCGCTCAACTTCGGACTGCTCGCCGGCGTGCCATTCGGGCCGAACCGCAATTCCTCGATTTTCGGCAAGCTCGGTGTGCTATGGGGCCATACGGAGGCGGGCAACCTGAGCCAGAACGGCTGGGGCGGAAGCTACGGCTTGGGCGCGACCATCGGCGTGACACGCAGTTGGGCCGTGCGGCTCGACTGGGACCGCTACCGCATCAAGTTGCCTACGGGCGGCGGCGACCGGGAGAACGTCGATTCTTTTTTGATCGGTGCGCAATACACCTTCGGCAACCCGCGCTAGCCTACGGGTCGAAGGACGACAAGCCCGCCCTTGCGGCGGGCTTTTTATTTCAGCTTCGTCTCTTTGTAGACGACGTGCTTGCGCGCCTTCGGATCGTATTTCTTGATTTCCAGCTTATCGGGCGTCGTGCGCTTGTTCTTCGTCGTGGTGTAGAAGTGCCCGGTGCCGGCGGAAGATTCGAGTTTGATCTTTTCGCGCATGGCTTATCCCTTTTTCGCTGACTTGGCCTTGATTTCGGCGAGAACGGCTTCCACGCCGAGCTTGTCGATGCGACGCAGCCCGGCGGTCGAGACGCGCAGGCGGATCCAGCGGTTCTCGCTCTCGAGCCAGAAGCGCCGGTAGTGCAGATTCGGCTGGAAGGTGCGAATCGTCTTGTTGTTCGCATGTGACACGAGATGGCCCTTCATCGGCTTCTTGCCGGTCACTTGGCAGACTCGGGACATGGGTGCTCCGGATTGCAGAAAGGCGCGGATTATACAGGCTTTTCTATAGCAAACCGCGCTCGGCGAATGACACCGTTTGCGTGCCGGCGATGATGAAATGATCGAGCACCGTCACGTCGACGAGCGCGAGCGC
>JBHELS010000032.1:0-4916 GCA_046263015.1 Burkholderiales bacterium
GGCAAAGCCCTGGTAGGCGAGGTCGAGGAATGGAATCAGTCCGCGCCGCTGCACGATGGCGAGGATCTCCTTCCATTGATCGCCGATGAGATCGACGCCGGTCGGGTTGTGACAGCACGCGTGCAGGACGACGATCGTGCCCGCAGGCGCGGACGAGAGCGCGTTGCGCATGCCCTCGAAATTCAGTCCGCGCGTCTTCGGCTCGTAGTAGGGATGGCTCTTGACGGTGAACCCCGCCGCTTCGAAGAGCTGCCGATGGTTCTCCCAGCTCGGATCGCTGATCCATAGTTCGGAGTTCGGGCTCACGCGCTTCAGGAAATCGGCGCCGATCTTGAGCCCGCCCGTGCCGCCGAGGGCCTGCACGGTGACGACGCGCTTTTCCTTCAGCGCCGCAGCGTCTTTGCCGAAAAGGAGCTCCTGCACGGCGCGGTCGTAGGCGGGCAGGCCATCGATCGGCAGGTAGTTGCGTGGCGGTGCCGTCTTTAGCCGCTCGGCTTCGGCACGGCGCACGCATTCGAGGAGCGGCACCTTGCCGGCGTCATCGGTGTAGACGCCGACGCCGAGATTGACTTTGCGCGGGCTCGTATCGGCGAGGAACGCCTCGCTGATGCCAAGGATGGGATCGGCCGGCGCGAGCGGCACCTGCGCGAGTAAAGACGGCGAATGGGGAGCGTTCATCGACTAAAATGGTGGGTTTTCCGCCTCGATTTTACAGTGGCCACACCGTTCCCCAATAGCCCTTTCCGCCTTGCCGAGCTCTATAAGCCTTCCGGCGACCAGCCGGAGGCGATCGCCAAGCTCTCGGAAGGCATTGGCGACGGGCTCGCGTTCCAGACGCTCCTCGGCGTGACCGGCTCCGGCAAGACCTACACCATGGCGAACGTGATTGCGCGGCTTGGCCGGCCGGCGCTCGTCCTCGCGCCGAACAAGACGCTCGCGGGGCAGCTCTATTCCGAGTTCCGCGAGTTCTTCCCCGAGAACGCCGTCGAGTACTTCGTCTCGTACTACGACTACTACCAGCCGGAGGCCTACGTCCCGGCGCGCGATCTCTATATCGAGAAGGACTCCTCGATCAACGACCATATCGAGCAGATGCGGCTCTCGGCGACGAAGTCGCTGCTTGAGCGCCGCGACGTCGTGATCGTCGGCACGGTCTCGTGCATTTACGGTATCGGCGACCCCTCCGAGTACCACGGGATGATCCTGCATCTTCGCCACGGCGAGAAGCTCTCGCAGCGCGACGTCCTCGCGCGGCTCGTGGCGATGCAATACACGAGGAGCGACCTCGACTTCCGACGCGGCACGTTCCGCGTGCGCGGCGACATCATCGATGTCTTCCCGGCGGAGCACGCCGAGCAGGCGATCCGCATCTCGCTCTTCGACGACGAGGTGGAAAAGCTCGAGGTGTTCGATCCGCTCACCGGCCGCGTGCAGCACCCGATGGCGCGCTTCACGGTCTATCCGTCGAGCCATTATGTGACCCCGCGCGAGACCACCCTGCGCGCGGTCGACGCGATCAAGGAGGAGCTGCGCGAGCGGATCAAGTTTTTCCAGGACGCAGGGCGCCTGGTCGAGGCGCAGCGGATCGAGCAGCGCACCCGCTTTGATCTGGAGATGCTCGCCGAGCTCGGCTTCTGCAAAGGGATCGAGAACTACTCGCGCCACCTCTCGGGCCGGCTGCCGGGGCAGCCGCCGCCGACGCTCATCGATTATCTGCCGGCCGACGCGCTCATGTTCATCGACGAGAGCCATGTCACGATCCCGCAGCTCGGCGGCATGTACCGCGGTGACCGCTCGCGCAAGGAAAATCTGGTCGAGTACGGCTTCCGCCTTCCCTCGGCGCTCGACAACCGGCCGCTTCGCTTCGACGAGTTCGAGAAGGTGGTGCGCCAGACCGTGTTCGTCTCGGCGACGCCCGCCGACTACGAGCGACAAAAATCGACCGACGCGATCGTCGAGCAGGTGGTGCGACCGACCGGCCTCGTCGATCCGCAAGTCATCGTACGGCCGGCCTCGACGCAGGTGGACGACCTCCTCACGGAGATCGACATCCGTGTGAAGAAGCTCGAGCGCGTTCTCGTCACCACGCTCACCAAGCGCATGGCGGAGGAGTTGACCGAGTACCTCTCCGAGCATGGCGTGAAAGTGCGCTACCTCCATTCCGAGGTCGAGAACCTCGAGCGCGTCGAGATCATTCGCGATCTTCGTCTGGGCGAGTTCGATGTGCTGGTGGGCATCAACCTCTTGCGCGAAGGACTCGATTTGCCGGAGGTGTCGCTGGTCGCGATCCTGGATGCGGACAAGGAAGGGTTTCTGCGCTCGGAGCGCTCGCTCATCCAAACGATCGGCCGCGCCGCGCGGCACCTGAACGGCACGGCGATCCTCTACGCGGATCACGTGACCGATTCCATCAAGCGGGCGATCGACGAGACCGACCGGCGGCGCAATAAGCAGGTGACGTACAACGAGAGCCACGGCATAACGCCAAAAGGGGTGATCAAGCGCATCAAGGATCTCATCGACGGCGTGTACGAGGCGGAGGATGCCGAGGCGGTGCGCGCCGCCGCGCGGCAGGAGGCACGCTACGAGGCGATGAGCGAGAAGCAGCTCTCCCGGGAGATCAAGGCGCTCGAGAAGAAGATGCTCGCGCACGCGAAGAACCTCGAGTTCGAGGAGGCGGCGAGGGCCCGGGACGAGCTCAGCGAGTTGAAAAAGCGCGTCTTCGGCGTCGAGCTGGCGCAGCAATAATGTGGCGCGGGTTTTTTCTCCTGCTGGTGTGGGCGACGCCGGTGCTCGCCACCGAGACGATCATCATCAAGGACCTGCGCAACCCGGTCGATAAGTCCTATCGCAAGATGGTGCAGGGCATGGAGCTCTTCCAGGACCTGCACGCCATGGCTCCGGCGGCGGAGCTTCGCTATCGCGTGCTGCCGCGGAAGAGGGACATGGATGTTCACGACGTGGCGCTGCGTGTCCTCGGCGACACGGTGAAGCAGCCGATCGCACTCGGCCGCGACGGGACCTTCGCGCTCGGACGGGATGCGAAGGCGCTCGCCGAGGACGCGGTGGTGAGCGCGAATCGGCCGGCGCAGACGCTCACCTGGCGCGCCGACATCCGCACGCCGGGGCTCGCGCCCAATACGCGCCGCCTGGGTGATTTGCGTCTCGAGTGCCGGGTTGGCATGCGAGCCGGTCTCGTATCGCAGTATCCGGGCGCTCTCGACCGGGTTTTCGGCGCCATGCAAAGCCCGGCCGGCTATTGCAGCGAGCGCGAAGTGCGTTACCTCTTCTTCGCCGAGGAACCGATCTTCGGCGTCGTTCTGCATCATGGCGAGCGCCGACAGACGCTTCCCGCCGCGCGCCTGTACGCGGGCGTCCTCTACGGCGAGACGCCGCAGGCGGAGCGGCGCTATTGCGATTGCGAGGCGCTCCTCGATCGCGCGTACACACTGCCGCTTGGCGAGCAAAGCTGGCCGGACGATACGCTGGTAGAGCTGGAAACCATGCAATCGCCCGCGCGTGACGACGATCCGCTGCGCGGCTACACGAAGCCCGAGGTCGCGGCCGCGTTGGGCGCGGCGAAGCGGCTCGCCTTCGACAACGGCTACGAGGTGTGGGACTACCCGCTCGGTCAGGAACGGCAGAGCGAAATCGTAGTGCTATTCGCGCCCTCGGGCGTGGTCGCGAAGAGCCGCACCCTGCCTTAGCGCCGGCAGGCATGAAGAAAAAACGCGCGGTCTTATTCGTCTGCACCGGCAATATCTGCCGCTCGCCGACGGCCGAAGCGGTGCTGCGCCATCTCGCGGCGGAGGAGGGAATCGAGCTCGAGATCGCCTCCGCCGGCATCGGCGACTGGCATGTCGGCGCGCCACCCGACGAGCGTGCGCAGAAGCACGCCAAGGAGCGCGGCTATGACCTGAGCACGCTCCGCGCGAAGCAGGTGACAAAGCAGGATTTCGAGCGTTTCGATCTCATTCTCGCCATGGATCGCGGGCACCTGCGCGCGCTCACGCGGCTCGCGCCCCCGGCCGAGCGGCACAAGATCCGGCTCTTCGCCGTCGGCGAGGACGTGCCCGATCCGTACTACGGCGGACCGGAAGGATTCGAGCGTGTGCTCGATCTCGTCGAGGCTACCTGTCGTGACCTCGTTCGCGAGCTGAAGGCGCCTACTTCCTAGTCTCGATCTGGACGAGCTCCTCGTCCTGCCCGAGCGCCTTCGCTCGTTCGCGTCGTGGCCGACCGAGCTGCGGTGCTTCCTCGAGGAGCCCCGGCTGGATTTGCACTTTGGCGCGATCGGTCTCGATCATCACGAGCCCCGAGTCGTCGAGGAGCTGCTTCGCGTCGATTCGCGGCTCCTCGATTCGCGGCTCCTCCACGTGCGGCTCTTCGGCGCGCCGCTCTTCGGCGCGCGGCTCCTCGAAATGCTCCATGCGAGGTGCAG
Organism: Burkholderiales bacterium; assembly: GCA_046263015.1. Lineage (GTDB taxonomy): Bacteria > Pseudomonadota > Gammaproteobacteria > Burkholderiales > SG8-39 > SCGC-AG-212-J23. The sequence goes on from JBHELS010000032.1 coordinate 4,442, forward strand.
GCGGGGCAGGCGGCGCTTCGGCCGCTTGCGGCTCGTGCATCGGCCGCGGCTCGCGCGCCTCATCGCCCTGCGCCGATTCGATCTGGTGGATGCGCCGTTGCTGCTCGACGATCGCCTGCACGTTCGGATCGCCCTCGCTCCGCTCGCCGCGGCTGCGGTCGCGATCACGACGGTGGCGGTTGCGTCCGCCGCGCCCGCGCTCGCCATCGCCTTCCCGCTCCGGGCGGGCTTGCTGCGCCTGGGGCTGGGGGGCGCGTGGCTGGTGTGGGGCCTGCGGCTGCGCTTGTGAATGCTGATGCGCCTGCTGCGGCTCCCGCGGTGCCTGCGGACGCTGCGGATCGCGGCCGCCGTGGCGCTCTCCACTCTGGCGTTCCCCGCCCTGGCGCTCGCCGCCGCGCTGCTGTCCGTTTCGGCGTTGTTCTAGACGGCCGTGCTGCTGGCGATCCTGGCGCTCGCCGCGATCGCGATCGCCGCG
>JBHELS010000033.1:0-2778 GCA_046263015.1 Burkholderiales bacterium
CCTCGGCGCGCGCCCAGAGCTCAGCGTGCCGCGCGCTTGTACCAGTCAAGTATTTCCTCGCCGGTGCAGAGCCAAACGCCGGGCCGCTGGCCGATGTATTCGTAGAGGCGCTCGAGGTAGCTGATGCGGTGCGGCACACCGGTGATGTACGGATGCACGCTGATCGCCATGACGCGCGCGCTTCGCTCGCCTTCCTGGTAGAGCCGATCGAACTGGTCGATGCCGCGGCGCAGCCACTCTTCCGACGGATGTTGCTGCAGCAGCATCATGGCGATGTCGTTCATTTCGACCGTGTAGGGCACGGAGACGATCGGCCCATGCGCGGTGTTGATGGTCACCGGCTGGTCGTCGAGCACCCAGTCGGCGACGTATTCGATGCCCGCTTCGGCGAGCCCATCGATGGTGTCGTAGGTTTCGGTCAGTCCGGGGCTCTCCCAGCCGCGCGGCGGCTTGCCAGTGAAGCGCTTGATCGCGGCGACGGTGTCGGCAATTGCTTTCTTCTGGTCCTCGACGTGATGCATCGGCCGCTGGATCCAGCCATGACCCATGAATTCCCAGCCGGCGTCGCGCCCGGCTTCGGCGACGCGTCGATAGCTCTCGATCACCGAGCCGTTGATGGCGAGCGTCGCGCGCAGCTTGAATTTCGCGAGCACCTCGACGAAGCGCCAGAAGCCCACGCGCATGCCGTACTCGTGCCACGCCCAGTTGGGCAGATCGGGCTGCAGAGGCTGGCCGTACGGCGGGGGCAACACCGTTCGCGGCATGTTGCGCTCGATCGACCATTCCTCGACGTTGACGATCGTCCATACGGCGACGCGCGCCTCATTCGGCAGCCTGAGCGGCGGCCGGTCGACGATGGCGGAATACGGGATTCGGTCCTTCGGCAGTTTCATCGCCCCGAATCGTACCTTTGGCGCAGCGCCTAGCGGTCGGGTATTTCGAGATCGACGAGTTGTGGATACTGCTGGCCGGCGAAGACGTCGGTCTCATCAGGGTCGCCCGAGATGGTGTAGCGGGGCACGCTAGCCTTGATGGCGTACGCCGGATCGTAATGGAAGAGCTTCACCTTGGACGGATCGATCCGGAACATGCCGGCGATGAACTCCTTGCTCACTTTGCCGCTCTTCTTCACCCGTTCGTAGGTCGGCTGGTCGGCGAACAGGATGTCGATCGTCAGCTCGAAAGGGCCCGCGTTCTTGCTGCGGATCATGCGCGCCAAGCTGCGCAGTTTCGCCATCACACCCTCCGGTAGTCGATGCGGAACGGCTCCATCGCCGTTGCCGGCTCGAGCACGTGGTTGATCATGAAGCGGTACACCGGGCCGCGGTCGATGACGTGGGGCGCGTACGGGAAGGCCACGCCGGAGATCAGGCCGTGCCACTCGGGCACTGGGTGGTGCAGGGCGATGTGGCCGCCGCTCGCCGCCATGGTGTGCGCCGTTTCCTGGTCGTCGGCGAGGAAGTCGAGCAGCAGGCAGATCTCGTGGCCGATGCGCGCCGGCTCGGGCTCGCGCGGTCCCATGACGCCGTCGCGGCCGTAGACACGCACATTCATGTGGTACTTGCCGCTCATTTCATGGCCGAAGATGCTGTCGATGCGGTCGGTGATGCGCTTGCGCATCGAGCCAATCCAGTCGTCGAGCTGGCCGAGGATCACCGGATCGCGCACGCCGCCGATCACGATCGACTGATAGCCGATCATCTTCGCGCCCTCGAGCTTGATCGTGTAGGGCAGCTTGCGGAAGCCGCTGCCGCGCACCCGCACGCAACGCTCGTCGACCGCCTCGTAGGTTGCACCCTCGGTCTCGAGCGCGCCGCTCGGCTCGTACAGCAGGAAAGGATCGGCATTCTCGTAGAGCGTGTGCGCCGCGACGCTGACCGGTGTGCAGCGCATCTCGGGATTGGCCGGCTCGATGATGAATTCGTCCTCGCGCATGGTGCAGAGCATGCCGTCGGGCGTGAAGCGGTTGGTCACGGCCGCGGCGCCGCACTCGAGGATCTTGGCGGCGTGCCACGCGAGGCCGGGCGCGAAGCCGTGCTTCACCGGCAGCGCCGCAAAGATCGACGTATCGCTCGAGCGTCCCGCGAGCACCACTTGCGCGCCGTTGTCGAGCGCCTCCTGGAACGGCTCGACGCCCATCATGCACACCACGTGGTCCGCCTCGCGCAGCGCCTTCTCGTCGAGCGGTGGCGCTGGGTCGAGGGGCCGGATGCGGCCTTCGCGGAACTTCTTCAGCAGGTACTCGCGCGGCGGCTCGGAATCGATCACCGCCGCCTTGAAGTGATGGCCTTGCTCGCGCGCGATTTCCTGCACGATCTCCCACGTCCACTCGAGGTTGATGCGGCCGCCCGCGCCGCCGCAGCTGCCGACGAGCAGTGGAATGCGCTTGTCGAGCGCCGCGCCGATCAGGATGCGCAGGTCCCGCTTGCAGGCCTGGCGCGCGAACATCGGCTTGCCAGCGCCGAGCTGATAGGGACCGTCGTCGGTCGAGCCGCCATCGCAGCCGATGAAGTGCGGATCGGCCTCCAGCACGCGCTTGAACGAAGCTTCGACGAAACCCGAGCCGATCATGCCGGTCGGGGAGATGTAACGCATTTCTTTCATTCGGGACTCAGGATCAGGTTGGAATGGATATCGATCGCCGCCGAGAAGCCCGGTGGCACCAGCACGGTGGTGTCGAACTCGTGGACCACGGCCGGGCCGGCCAGCTTGCGCACCGCGTCCCGCGTGAGGATCTTCGCCGTCTGCCACTCGCCGCCGAAATACACCTTGCGCTCG
>JBHELS010000034.1:0-10980 GCA_046263015.1 Burkholderiales bacterium
GATCGACGCGGCGAATTCGGCGCTATCGCCGGGAACGTTCAACTGCGCGGTCGACGCAAGCCGCTCCGCGACCAGCGGATCCTTCGACACGGTCTTCACGTCGGCGCCGATCCGATCGCGCGCCGCCGCCGGAAGGTTGCTCGAGCGCGCGGCGATGATCCCGACCAGCCCCTCGAAGTTGAGCCCCGGGTAGCCGAGCTCGGCCGCCGTCGGCAGATCAAGCCCGGGCACGCGGTTTCGTGCCTGTACCGCGAGGAGCTTCACCCTGCCCGACTGCGCCTGCGGCCGCACGATCGCATAGGCGGAGCTGTAGAGGTGCAGCCGCTCCGAGATCAAGTCGTTCACCGCCTCCGCGGGCTGCTTGTAGCGCACGTGCGCTGCGTCGATGCCCGACGTCTTGAGAAAGCCCTCGAGGATGATGTCGGTCATCGTCACCGCGGTGGTCCAGTTCAACCAGCCGGGGTTTTGCTTCGCGCGCTCGAGCACCTCCTTCAACGAATTGATGTTCATGCTCGCGGGTACGCCGAGCGTCACTACGGTTCCCGAGACACGCGCCACCGGCACGAGCTCTTTCGGGTCGTAAGGCAGCTTGTCCAGGCTGTAGGGGTGGCCGACGAAATTGGCCGTCGGTCCCCAGAGCAGCGTGTGATCGTCCTTCGCCTGGATGACGGCATTGATGGCGATGACGCCATCGCCGCCGGGGCGGTTTTCGACCACCACCGGCTGGCCCCACATCTTGGTCAGGCGATCGGCATAGAGGCGCGCGCCGATATCGGCGCCCGAGCTCGGCCCGAGCGAGACGATGAAGTGCACGGGTTTCTGCGGCCACGACTGCGCCGCGGCGTCCAACGATACCGCCAGCGAAACGAGCGCGGCGGCGATGCTAGTAACGGTCTTCAATGTGCGTATCCTCCTGTCGCTATACTCGCCGAGACCGCTCGATGACTGCAATACGCAAAGTTGGAATGCTCGGCCTCGGCGCGATGGGCGCGCCGATGGCGCGGCATCTGCTCGCCAAGGGCTATAACGTCGCGGGCTACGACCCGGTTGACGCGGCGCGCCGTGCGGCGGAAAAGCTCGGGGTCGCGCTGCGCGGCTCGGCGGGCGAGGTGGCGCGCGAGAGCGAACTCGTCATCGTCGTTGTCGGCTTCGATCAGGAAGTGGAGACGGTGATCTTCGGCGCGGGCGGCGTCATCGAGGCCGCCCGGCCGGGGCTGATCGTCGCCGTCGGCTCCACCGTCGCGCCGCGCTACGCGAGGCAGCTCGCCGAGCGCGCGGCCGAGCACGGCGTCGTGGTGCTCGATGCGCCGCTCGCGCGCGGCGAGGCCGCGGCGAAGGCGGGGAAGCTCCTCATCTTCGGTGGCGGCGACGAAGCCGCTTTCGCCGCCTGCCGGCCGGCATTCGGCGCGTTCGCCTCCGACATCTTCCATCTCGGCCCGGCCGGTGCGGGCCAGGTCGGCAAGATGGTCAACAATTTGATTCTCTGGGCCTGCACATCGGCCAATGACGAAGGCCTGCGCCTCGGCGAGGCGCTCGGCGTCGATGCGGCGAAGCTGCGCGAGGCGCTGCATCACTCGAGTGCCCAGAACTGGTCCATGGACGAGCGCGCCGACCTCTCCGGCATGCCGTGGGCGGAGAAGGACATGTCGATCGTGTTGCAGGAAGCGGACCTCGCGCGTCTTGCGCTGCCGCTTTGCGGCGCGGTCAAGGAAACCATCAAGGGCCTGAAAATTCGCCTGGGCTACGGCTTGCCCCCGGGTTTCGGCTAGCCGCGTGCGGCGCGCGCTCGGCCTTCTCTTCGTGCTCCTGTGCGCGAGCGGCGCACAGGCGCAGTACCCCTCGCGCGCCATTCACCTCGTCGTCCCGTTCACCGCCGGCAGCGATGCCGACCTCGCGGCGCGCAATCTCGCGCAGCATGCGCCGCGCTACCTCGGCGGACAGCCGATCGTCGTGCAAAACCAGCCGGGCGCTTCCGGCGCGATCGGCACGCAGGCGGTGCGAAACGCTTCGCCTGACGGCTATACGCTGCTGCTCGCACGCATCGCCTCGCAAGTGATACTGCCCGCCACGGATCCGAAGACGCCCTACCAGTGGAGCGACTTCACGCAACTCTCGCTTCTCGAGATCAATCCGTACATCTGCGCGGTGCGCGCCGATTCGCCGTACGCCTCGATGAAGGATCTGGTGGACGACATCCGCGCACGGCCCGGCAAGCTCAACTTCGCGACCGTGGGCGCCGGCACCATCCAGAACTTCGGCCCGCAGTTTCTTTTCTCGCTCGTCGGCTTGCCGCGCGACGCGGCGCTCGGCATTCCGTACAAGGGCTCGGGGGACCTCACCGCGGCGCTCGTTGCGGGACACGTGCAGTTCGCCTGCAGCAACCTCGGCGCGCTCCTCGGCCAGCTGAAATCAGGGACAGTGCGCGCGCTAATGACGACGATGCCCGAACCGCTGAAGGAGCTGCCCGGCGTGCCGACCGCGCGTCGCCTGGGCTGGCCGCAGATGGAAAACCTGGCCGCCTGGTCCGCGCTCGCCGGTCCGCGTGGTCTGCCACCGGACGTGACTGCTCGTTGGAGCGACGCGATGGCGCAGCTTGCTCGCGACGCCGACTGGCTCGCCGGCAACGAGAAGCTGGGCGGCGTGCCGGCAGTGCGCGACCCTGCGGCCACGGAGGCCTTCGTACGGGGCCAGTACGAGATGTACGAGACGCTCGCCACTCGCCTGGGACTTCGGCAATAACGCGCGACCAGCTCGTCGTGGTGCGCGAGTCCTGGCGCGCGCATCCGCTCGCCTGGATACACCGCGCGGAAGCGCGCGCCATTGCGCGCGAGCTCGGAGTCCCGCTAGCGACGCTCGGCACGCAAGGCGCGACCGCGCAGCGCCCGCTACTTCGGCTCTCCGATCCGCAGCTCCTGCGTGTCGCGACGGAGCTTACGCACGCCGGCCTCTCCTATTGCGGGCCCCGGGCTGAAGTGATGGAGCTCTGTTACGACAAGCTGCAAGCGACGCGCCTCGTCGCTGGCGAAGGCGTCGATTGCCCGAAGACCGCGCTCGCCAACGCCCCCGGCGGGCTCGATTTCCCGCTGGTCGTCAAACCGCGCCGCGGCTCCGATTCGCTCGGCGTGCGGCTCGTGCGCAAAGGGCCGCTCGCCGAGCGCTATCGGAACGGCGATTACCTTTTGCAGGAACGCGTCCGCGGCACGGAAATTACCGTCGCCGTGCTCGCCGGCCGCATCGGTCGTCCGCTCGCCATCGGCTTGCCGCCCGGCACGATCTACTCGTTTTCGCGCAAGTACCTGTTGCGGCCGCGGCACGAGCTCGTGCAGGAGGTGCAGCTTGCGATGCGCGTGCGCGAGGCGGCCGCGCGCATCGCGCGGCTCCTTGCCGTGAACTGGGCGGCGCGCGTCGACTTCATCGCCGACTCGCGCGGACGGCTCTGCTTTCTCGAGTGCGACGTGGCGCCGCTCATTGGCGCGCGCTCCGCATTCACCGAAAGCCTCCTCGCCGCCGGCATCCATCGCGACGAGCAGCTTCGCCTCCTGACCGCCTAGCTATACTCGCCGCATGCCGCTCGTGGACATCGGCGCGAACCTGACCCATGCGAGCTTCGGCGATGATCTCGACGCGGTCGTCGTACGCGCGCGCGGCGCCGGCGTCTCGACGCTCGTCGTCACCGGCACCACCGTTACCGAGAGCCGGCTCGCCGCCGCAATCGCCGATCGCCATGGCCTTTACTGTACGGCCGGCGTCCATCCACACCACGCGCGCGATTGCGACGAACGCACGATGCCCGACCTGCGGCAGATCTCCGCCCATCCGCGGTGCGTGGCGATTGGCGAGTGCGGGCTCGACTTCAACCGCAATTATTCGCCGCATCCCGACCAGGAAAAATGGTTCGTGGCACAGCTCGAGCTCGGTCTCGAGCTCGCGAAACCCCTCTTTCTCCACTCGCGTGATGCGCATCCGCGCTTCGCCGAGATCCTGCGCGCGCACGGCGTGAAGCGAGCCGTCGCGCACTGCTTCACCGGCGACAAGGAGGAGCTGCACGCCTATCTCGACCTCGGCCTCTATATCGGCATCACCGGCTGGATCTGCGACGAGCGCCGCGGCCAACATCTCCTCGCCCTGGTGCGTGATATCCCGAGCGACCGGCTGCTCTTGGAAACCGATTCGCCTTACCTCACGCCGCGCGACCTGCGCCCGCAGCCGAAGGCGCGCCGTAACGAGCCGGCATTTCTCCCGCACATCCTGAAAACCGTGGCGCGCGCAATCAATCGCGACCCGGAGGAAGTCGCGGCCGAGACCACGCGCAACGCCGAGCGTCTCTTCGGCATCCGCCATGAATCTGGTTCATCTCTTACTTCGCAACGCGCGGCTTCAGCCTGACGCGCCGGCGATCGCGCTCGGCAAAACGGCTGTGCACTCGTACGGCGAGCTCGCTCGGCGCGTCGCGCGCCTCGCCGGCGGCCTCCGCCGCAAGCTGAATCTGCAACCGGGCGAGTGCGTCGCGCTGGCGATGAAGAACTGCGTCGAATACCACGAGGTGCTCTTCGCCTGCTGGCACGCGGGCCTCGTCGCCGTGCCGATGAACGCGAAGCTCCATCCGAAGGAGTTCACCTACATCCTCGAGAACTCGGGCGCCAAGGCCTGCTTCGTCACACCGGAGCTGGAGTCCTCAATCCCGCACGCGACACCCGTGCGCGAGATGGAGCGGCTGCGCGGCGAACCGGCTGCGCCCGCCGATGTGCAGCCCGACGATGCGGCATGGCTCTTCTATACGAGCGGCACCACCGGCGTGCCGAAGGGCGCGGTGCTCACGCACCGCAACCTCATGTTCCAGACGCACGCCTACTTCGCCGACATCGATCAGCTCCAACCGGGAGACACGATCTTGCATCCGGCGCCGCTCTCGCACGGCTCGGGCTGCTACGCATTACCTCACTTCGCCGCAGGCGCAGTGAACGTCATCCCCGAAAGCGGCCACTTCGAGCCCGACGAGATCTTCGAGCTTCTCGACCATTGGCCGAACTGCTCCTTCTTTGCGGCGCCGACGATGGTCGTGCGACTCCTCGCAGCGAAAAGCGCGCGGCCGCCGAAACGCCTGCGCACGCTCGTCTACGGCGGCGCGCCGATGTACGTCGCCGACGCGCTGCGCGCGATCGAGCTCTTCGGCTCGCGCCTCTACCAGCTCTACGGCCAAGGTGAGGCGCCGATGACCATCACCGGCCTGCCGCAGCGCTATCACCAAAGCTCGCGGGTGGAGGAGCTCGCCACCTGCGGCTTTCCACGCACCGGCTGCGAGGTCAGGATCTTCGATGGCGAGGACTGCGAGCTGCCGGTGGGCGAGATCGGCGAGATCGTCACGCGCTCCGATTGCGTCATGGCGGGCTACTGGAAAAACGCCGAGGCGACGGCCAAGACGCTGCGCGGCGGCTGGCTGCACACGGGCGACGTCGGCAGCATGGACGCGCAGGGCTTCCTCACCATTCGCGACCGCTCCAAAGACATGATCATCTCGGGCGGCTCGAACATCTATCCGCGCGAGATCGAGGAAGTGCTGCTGCGGCATCCCGCCGTCGTCGAGTGCTCGATCGTCGGGCGAGCGCATGCGGAATGGGGCGAGGAAGTCGTCGCCTTTGTGGTGACGCGCGCCAATGTGACGCGCGAGGACCTCGATAAGGTCTGTCTTGAGAACATCGCGCGCTTCAAGCGGCCGCGCGAATATCGCTTCGTCGAAGCGCTACCTAAAAACAATTACGGCAAAGTCCTCAAGACCGAGTTGAGGAAGCTGCTGCAGAAATAGCAACACCCCTCTTCAGTCGTTGGCGAAGCGCATTGACTTCAGGATGTCCGCCACGTTCTCTGGACGATCGAAAGGCGCAGGGGTCGCCTCGCCCGGCTCGCGCGGCCGGCCGATCGCCTTGAACCAGTCCTCGAGACCCGAGGGCATGATCGCCCAGAACATCTTGAGCGGCGCTTTGCCGTCGTTCTCGATGTAGTGGTGCACGAACCGGCCGACCATCAGCGTCGAGCCCGGCGCGAGGCGATGCCACTTGCCTTCGACCTCGGCGCGGCCCTCGCCTTCGAAGATGAAGAGGATCTCGTTGGCGCGCTGGTGCGCGTGCCGGCGCACCGATGAGCCCGGTTCGAGCACCTGCACGCCGGCCGAGACGAGATCGTTTGGCGAGTTGTACGGGCTGATCTTCACCGTCACGTAGCCGGTCGAGGGCTTCGGTTGCCAGTAGGACTCGCCCTCTTCGGGTCCGAGGACGAGCGCCACGCCTTTGTCGTTCATGCGAGAAACCCCATCAGCAGTTCGTTGTATTCCCGAGTCGCGGTCGCCTGGGGGAAGTGCCCGCCGCAAGGCAACAGCTGCAACTTCGCGCCGGCGATGCCGGCGGCGAGGCGCCGCGAATGCGCGATCGGCACGAGGTGGTCGTCCTCGGCGCAAACGACGAGCGTCGGCGCCCTGATGCGTGCAAGCCGCGCGTGGCCATCGTAAGCGAGGATCGCTTCCATGCGCGCGAGGAGCGCCTGCGCATCCGTGGCGTCGAAGAGCTCGAGCTGCTCGGGATGCTCTTCTAGCCATTCGTTCGGCCAGGCGAAGAGCGCGCCGAGCACCGCAGCGGGCTGCGGGCCGAGCTCGGCGAGTACGCGCTGGCGCAGCTTGAAAAGTGCGGCGAAGGGCGCCGTCGGCGAAGACCACGTGCCGCTCAAGACCAGGCGCTCGACGCGCTCGGGATGCTCGGACGCGATGACCTGCGCAATGGCGCCGCCGGTCGAATGGCCGACGATGTGAGCGCGCTCGACGCCTCGCGCATCGAGGAGAGCGAGTGCGTCCTGGGCAAGCGCCTCGACCGTGTTGCGTGCGCCAAGGTCGTAGGTGATGCAATTGAAGCGCTCCTTAAACGCCGCGACCTGCCGGCTCCAGAAGGACGCCTTGCCGCCGAGGCCGGTGATGAAGAGAACGCTCGCCATCAATACGTGCTCATGAATCTGCGCACCACGTCCTGATACGCGTCCCAGGGGCAGTGGGTGAAGTTGTAGTTGCGCACCGAGAAGGCAGGGCCGATGAAAAATTTCTCATACGACATGGCGCGACTTGCCCATTCCGAGCCGATGAGGTCCCAGGCGAGCTTGAAGAGCTTCAGCCGATCGAGCGCGCTTTCCTTGGGCGTGGTCCAGTACTGCTCGAACAGGCGCTTCAGCTCCTCGTCTTTCAGCACGCTAATGCTGGCCGGCATCTGGAACATGCCGCCGCCCATGAGCTCACGGATCTGGTCGCAAAGGAGCGAATGGTTCTCCATCGCCTAGTGCAGCGCCGCGTACATGTAGCGGCGGTTATAGAGCATGTAGCCGTTCTCGATCTCCTGGCAGGCCATGTGCTGCGCATCGATCATGGCGCTGAAGCCGGCCTCCGCCGCGGCGAATTTTCCGAGCGTCTCGCGCACCACCGGTACGTCGCGCGCGCCGGTCGAGCTCGTGATCAAGCTCGCAAGGCCGAGGAGAAAGCGGAGCTTGGAGCGAAAGCGCACATTCGATTGGTGATTCGCCATCGCGTGCGCCGGCGTCTGCACGAGCACGGCGCGGGCGAGCTCCGGGTTGTCGTGCACGAAGACGCGCTCCCAGGGCACGAAGACGTCCTGGAAGACGAGCATGCAGTCGGACTCGTCGTAGCGAGCGCTAAAGGGGTAATCGAAGTCGTTCGCCACCTCGCGTTCGAAGGACTTGCGCGCCCAGAGCGACAAGCCTTTCAAATTGGGCGGGATGATGGCGGTGACCGACTCCTTCAGCTGGTCGGGGGCGAGCGGCAGAATGTTGCCGATCATGATCTGGTTCGCGAAGGCGGCGCCGGTCGCGAGCATCTTCATGCCGTTGAGGACGACGCCGGCGTCGGTTTCTTTCGTGACACGAAGCGCCGGCACCTGTCGCCCCGAGCCCTGGTAGAACTTGGGATCGCGGCCGCCCTGCGGCGGCAGGATGGCGTAGACGACAAACTCGTCCTCGTGGCGGAGCTGTTGCCAGATTTTCAGCAGATGGTCGCGATCGCCGCCGGGCTGCTCGAGGATCTCGGGCTTCATCGTCATGCCGGTCACCGAGCCCGCGCCCGCGTCGGGCGAGCGGCCGAGGACGCCACAGCCGAAGTCCGCGATCACCTCGTGGGCGCGCGTTCGCCGGATGAGGTCCTCGCGCGAGCGCGGCCGCAGGAAATACATGCTGTAGCGCTCGCCCGCCTCCTCGTAGCTCATCGTCTCGCGAAGCTCCGGCTGCTGCTTGAGCTCGTAGAGCGCGGCATAGGTGCGCGCGCCGTGGCGGAACGCCGGATGGCGGGTCGCGTCCTCGACCCGCTCGTCGGCAACGTAGATCACCCGCCCGTCGCGGATCGACTCGAGGTATTCAGCGCCGTTTTTAAGCACCTTGACCTTCGTTAAGTAACTTAATTAAAGTGTACCGCCTCAATTCCCGGAACGAGTTCGGGCTCCGTCCCCGAACTCCTTTGGAGCTGCCATGAAAAGCGCGCGCCTCTCCGTCAGCCACGCCGCCCCGCCGTATACGCCCGCCAAAGCGCTGGACAAGGACCTGCGCGGCTACCTGACAACGAACGCGGACATTGTGACGCGCGTCGCGAAGCCGGTCAGCCTCGAGTACATCCCGGCGCTCTCGGCGCAGAGCGAGCAGCCGATCCTCTTTGAGCAGATCGTCGAGAAGCCCGGCTTTCGGCTCTGCGACATTCTCGTCAAGCACCGAGAGCTGCAGGCGCGCGCGCTCGGCGTGACGCGCGAGGATTACCTGCGAACGCTCGCCTACCGCCTGCGCCGGCCGCCGCGCGGCTTCGTGAACGTGAGCGACGCGCCCGTGAAAGAAGTGAAGCTGACCGGCGACAAGGTCGACTGGACGCGGCTGCCGATTCCGATTCACAGCGAGCAGGAGACGCAGCCCTACGTGACGGCGATGAACATCGTCGTCGATCCCGAGACCGGCTTTCACAACACTTCGCACGCCGGCACCATCGTCACCGGGCCGCGCACCGGGCTTCCGAGCTTCGTCACGCCGCACACGCACGTGATCATGCGCAAATACCGCGAGCTCGGCCACACCCGGATGCCGTTCGTCATCGTCTTCGGCCTGCATCCCGCCTACGAGATCATGGGCAACTTCTCCGGCCTGCACATGGACATGTGGGGCGAGCTCGAGATGGTCGGCACGATCATGGATCAGGACATCGAGATGGTGCCCTGCGAGACGCTCGATATGCGCGTCCCGGCGCACGCCGAGATCGTGGTCGAGGGCACCGTCGACATCACCGGCATGCGCGAGGTCGGCGTCTCGGTCGGTCCGTCCGGTTATTACCTGCCGAAGACGAGCAAGGTGCCTGAATTGACGCTCACCGCGATGACCATGCGCGCCGATCGGCCGATCGTACGCAATCATCAAACCTGTCCCGACACCGATCATCAGCCGCTGCCGCGCCTCTGCCACGAGGCAATGCTCTATAACCGGCTGAGCGAGATCGGGCTCGCGGTGAAGGACGTGCGCTTTCCCACCTGGGGCGCGGCGCTCTCCTGCATCCTGCAGTTCGACTATCCGCGCGAGGGCATGGTCAACGACGCGCTGATGACCGCGATGGGGGCGCCGTGGCTCAATACCAAGATGGTCGTGGCGGTGAGCCCGGACTGCGACCTCGATAGTGCCGCCGACGTCTATTACCACATCGCCACGCGCTGCGACCCGGCGCGCGATCTCGTCGTCGTGCCGCACACGCGCGGCTCGCCTTACGATCCCTCCGCCACGCCACTGCCCAAGGAGCCTTTCTGGCGCACGGTCGGCAAGATCGGCATCGACGCTACGATCAAGGGCCGCCACGATGCGAAGGATTTCATCCGCAGTTACCCGAAGCACTGGGGCAAAGTGAACATCAAGGATTTTCTCTGAGGAGACGCCATGGGCAAGTCTGAGCCGCTACCGCCGCCGCGCTTTACCAAACCCGAAGAGCCGTTCATCCCGTACGTGCCGGACGAGAAGGTGGTCGAGCGCCTGCGCCCGGTGGTCGAGCCCTACATGAAGCGCATGGGGTTTCTGCCGAATGCGCTCAAGCTCTACGCCTATCGACCCGAGATCGCCGAGACGCTTTTCAGGCTGAATAGCAACATCATGCGCGACTCGAGCTCGACGCTCGATCAGCTCCTGAAGCGCAAGCTCGCTGCCGTCGCCTGCAAGACGAACGGCTGCGCCTATTGCACCGCGCATAGCTGCAGTATGCTCATGCGCCCAAAGGGCGGCGCCGAAGGCTGGGGCCTCTCGCAGGATGATCTCGTCAAGATCCTCGACGATGATTACCAGCCCGAGAACGAGATGGAGCGCGCCTGCTTCGATTACGTGCGCACCGCTTCCGCCACGCCGGACCAGGTGCCGATGGAAATCCTCGAGCGGCTGAAGAAACAGCTGACGCCGCCGCAGATCGTCGAGCTCGCCTGCGTCGTCGGCTTCTGGAAGTTCTACAACACCGTGCACGACTCGTTGCACATCCCGGTCGAGGAGCATCTCCTCAACGACACGCGTTACGTGGACGTTTGAAGCCGAATTCGGGGACGGAGCCCGAACTAATTGGGGGACGGAGCCCGAACTCCGGCCGCGCGGCCAACGACCCGATCCGGCGAGCGAGGCTCGGCACGCAAGGTTCGCAGGCGCCGGCAGTTCGGGCTCCGTCCCCGAATTCCTATCACCCGCCGCTCACGGTGACGCGGCCGGCGCTCCTGCGCGAGGGGAGCGACGTCGACTTTCGCCGGCTGATCTACCGGCTGCTCCTCGTAGAGGAGCGCCTGCGACGCGCCCGCGATCACCTCGGCCGGCTCGCCGGCCTCACCGGCCCGCAGTACACGATGCTCATCACGGTCGCCTATCTGCAGGGCGCGACCGGCATTACCGTACAGTCGCTCGCTCGCAACTTGCGCGTGACGAGCGCCTTCATCACCACCGAGT
>JBHELS010000035.1:0-10938 GCA_046263015.1 Burkholderiales bacterium
CTTCACGCGCATCTACCTGCCCTCCGCGCTGCCGGCGGTGATGCTCGGCCTGCGGCTCGGCGCAGTCCAGGCGGTGAAGGGGATGGTGGTGGGCGAGATGCTGATCTCCCTCGTCGGCATGGGCGAGCGCCTCATCTATTACGGCAACACCTTCCTCATCCCCGAGCTTTACGCCGTCATCGTCTCGGTGCTCGTCGTTGCGCTCCTCGCCGCGACCCTTGTGCAAGCCTGCGAGCGCGCGCTCGTGAGGTGGAGATGAAGCCGGCGGATTTCGAGTACCACGCGCCGCGCACCGTGGACGAATTGCTCGCGCTCCTCGCCCAGCATCGAGAGGAAGGCAAGATCCTCGCCGGCGGCCAAAGCCTCGTGCCGGTCATGAACTTCCGGCTCGCGCGCCCCCCGCACCTGATTGACGTAAATGGCATTGCCGAGCTCGACTTCCTGCGCGCCGATGGCGGCATCCTGCGAATCGGCGCGCTTACGCGCCACGCCGCCTTCCATCGGCCGGTGGTGCCCGGCCCGACGGGCAAATTGCTCGCCGAGGTGGTACAGCACATCGCGCACTACCCGATCCGCATGCGCGGCACCTTCGCCGGCAGTATCGCGCACGCCGATCCGGCGTCGGAGTGGTGCGTCATCGTGCGGTTGCTGGAAGCTGAGATCGTGGCGCGCAGCCGCCGCGGCGAGCGGCGCCTCAAGGCCGCCGAGTATTTTCACGGCACGTTCGCGACTGCGCTCGAAGCCGACGAGGTGATCACCGAAGTTCGTCTGCCGGTGCTCGACGCATCCTGGCGGGTCGGCTTCTATGAGTTCTCACGCCGGGCCGGCGATTTCGCCATCGCCATGACGGCGGTGGCATTGCGCACCTCCGGAAGCAAAATCACCGAGGCCCGAATCGCCATCGGCGGCGTTGAAGACCGGCCGACGCGTTGCCCGCCAGCCGAGGCAGTGCTCGCGCAAGGCGGCTCGCCCGCGGATGCGGCAAAGGCGCTCGCCGCGATGGTCAAGCCGATGGAAGACATCCACGCCGACGCCGCCTACCGAAAGGATCTCGTGCGCGCTACCACGCAACGCGCGCTCGAGCAGGCGCTCGCGTGACCTGGATCGGCCGCAACCTTCGCCGCTTCGAGGACCGAGCGCTACTCCTCGGCCGCGGCCGCTTCACTGCCGATGGCGGCAATGGAGCGGCAGCGGTGCGCTTCGCGCGAAGTCCCGTCGCCCGCGGACGCATTCGCTCGATCGCAAAATCGGACGGCGCGCTCGTCTTCACCGCCGGCGATCTCGGCGATGTCAAGCCGATCCGCCCGCTACTTCATCGGCCGGATTACGTGCCGATTGCGCAGCCGGTGCTCGCGCGCGAGCGCGTCAACTATGTCGGCGAAGCGTTTGCCGTCGTTGTGGCCGATGACGCCGCGACCGCCGAGGACCTCGCCGAGGGGATAGAAGCCGAGATCGATGCCGAGGAGGCAATAGTCGATGTCGATGCCGCGCTCGCGCCGAACGCGCCGAAGGTGCACGACGCTGGGACGAGCAACGTCATAGTCGACGGCCGGCTGCGCACGCAGGGAGTCGATGCAGCCTTCGAGCGAGCGGCTAAAGTGATCGAGATCGATATCCGTTCCCGGCGGCAGTCCGCGATGCCGCTCGAGCCGCGCGCCGGTCACGCCGCCTGGGATGAGGCGAGCGGACGCGTGACCCTTACTTGCTCGGTGCAGATGCCGCACATGTTGCGCACGGGACTCGCCGATGCCCTCGGCATTCCGGAGGCCGATCTGCGGGTCATCGCGCCGGATGTCGGCGGCGGCTTCGGACAGAAGATGCAGCTCTTTCCGGAATACATCGTGCTCGTGTGGCTCGCGCGGCGGCTGCGCCGCTCGGTAGCTTGGCTCGAGGATCGGCACGAAAACTTTATGGCCGCGGCGCACGCACGCGATCAGCGCTACCGCGTTCGCGCAGCCTTCGATAGCGAAGCGCGGCTCCTCGCCATCGATGCCGATATCCGTTGCAACATCGGCGCCTATTCCTGCTATCCCACCACCTGCGGCGTCGAGCCGCTGATGGCGCTCGCGGAGCTGCCCGGGCCCTACGATTTCCGCGAATATGCGGTGCGCGCGCGCGGCGTCGCGACGAACACCTGCATGATGGCGCCTTATCGGGGCGTCTCGCGCCCGGTGCTGACCTTCACGCTCGAGCGCCTCATGGACACGGCGGCAAAGCGCTTCGACATCGATCCGCTCGAGATCCGGCGGCGCAATCTCATCCGCAAGTTTCCGTACACCTCGGCTTCCGGCCTCGTGTACGACGAGGGTTCGTATCTGCAGACGCTGGAAGCCGCCGCGAAGGCGATCGATGTGCCCTCGTTCCGGCGAGAGCAAGCGCGCTTGCGCGCGCAGGGCCGCTACGCCGGCCTCGGCTTTTCGTCCTTCAGCGAGCGCTCCGGCTACGGCAGCCGCGCCTTTGCCGCGCGCAAAATGGACATTGTGCCCGGCTACGAAACGGTCGAGCTCGCCATGGACCCATCCGGCTACGTGGTCGCGAGGATCGGCGCTTCGCCCCATGGCCAGGGGCTGCGTACCACGCTCGCGCAGATCATCGCCGATGGAACCGGCGTGCCGCCCGAGCGTGTCCGCATCGTGCACGGCGACACCGACGCGACGCCGTACGGCTGGGGTACGTTCGCCAGCCGCTCGCTCGTCATTTCCGGTGGCGCCTGCAAGCTCGCGGCGCAAGCGCTCGCGAAACGCATCACCGACATTGCGGGCAGCCTGTTGGAGGCATCGCCGGCCGACATCGAGCTCGTCGACGGAAGCGCGCGCGTCAAGGGCACGGACAAGGCGATCGACATCGCCGCCATCGCGCGAGTCGCGTACCAGCAAAGCCACCGAGTTGAAGGCGCCCCGGGCCTGCGCGAATCGGCCAGCTACGATCCCGACGGCACCTTCTCCAACGCCTGCCACGCGGCGATCGTCGAGGTGGATATCGCGACCGGCGGCGTGACGCTGCGGCGCTTCGTCGTCGCCGAGGACGCCGGCCTTCTCATCAATCCGATGATCGTCGACGGCCAGGTGCATGGCGGCGTCGTGCAGGGCATCGCCAATGCCCTCTTCGAGGAGATCAAGTACGACGAGCACGGAAACCTGCTCACCACCTCGCTCGCAGACTACCTGCCGCCCACCGCAGCGGAAGTGCCGGAGATCGAGATCCATCATTTCGAGACCTTCTCGGACGCGACGATCACCAAGGCGAAAGGCGTGGGCGAGGGCGGCGCCATCGGCGCGCCGGCCGCGATCGTCAATGCCATCGTCGATGCGCTTTCGCCTTTCGGCATCGAGTTTTTCGAGATGCCGGTGACGCCGCCGCGCATCCGCCAGAAGCTCCGCGAGGTCAACGCTTGAGCGAACCGATCGTCTTCACGCTGCGGGTCAACGGCAAGGAGTATCCGGTCCGCGCGCCCGCGCGGCGCAGCCTGGCCGACGCATTGCGCGAGGACTGTCGACTCACCGGCACGCATCTCGGTTGTGAGCACGGCGTATGCGGCGCGTGCACCGTGCTCGTCGACGGCAAGCCGATTCGCTCGTGCCTGATGTTCGCGGTCCAGGCGCAGCACAAAGAGATCCGCACCGTCGAGGGCCTGGCACAGGGCGAAAAGCTGCATCCGCTGCAGGAGGCGTTTTGGGAGCATCATGGGCTGCAGTGCGGTTTTTGCACGCCCGGCTTTCTGATGCTGGCAGCCGGCGTGCTCGAGGCGGAACCGAACATCAGCGACGATGAGCTAAAGCACGTGCTCTCGTCCAATCTTTGCCGCTGTACCGGCTACCAGAACATCCTGAAGGCGGTGCGCGCCGCCGCGGCCGAGATGAAAAAGCGGCCCAAGTGAAATACATCGGCAGGTCGGTGAAGCGCCTCGAGGACCGCACGCTGCTTCTCGGCCGCGGGCAGTACGCGGCGGATCTCGCGGCGCCCGGACAGCTCTACATGCGCGTCGTGCGCTCGAGCGTCGCGCACGGAAAGATCCTCGGCATCGACAAAAGCGCGGCGCGGTCCCACCCGGGCGTGCACGCCCTCTGGACGTACGAAGACGTGCGTCATGTGCCGCCGATCGGCATCCGCCTGACGCGGGTGGCGGGTCTTGAGCCCTATCAGCAAACGGTCCTCGCGAGCGAGCAGGTGCGCTACGTCGGCGAGCCGGTCGCCGTGGTTTTCGCCGACGATCCGTATGCCGCAGAGGATGCGGCCGAGCTCGTGCACCTCGAGCTCGAGGAGTTGGCGGCCCAGGTCTCGCCGCTCGACGCGCCGGAGGCGGCGCTGGTAGAGAAGGGCTACGGCGATCTCGCGGCTGCGTTTGCGGCCGCGCATGCGGTCGTCGAGCTCGAGGTCGCGGTCGGACGCCACACCGGTGTGCCGCTCGAGACGCGCGGCGCGCTCGCCAATTTCGATCCGGCAAGCGGCATCCTGACGATGCAAGGCGCGGCCAAGGTGCCGCACTACAACCGCGACCAGGTCGCGCGCATGCTCGATCTGCCGAGCGACATGGTGCATCTCATCCAGGGCCATGTCGGCGGCGGGTTCGGCGTGCGCGGCGAGCTCTATCCCGAGGACGTACTCGTGTGTCAGGCGGCGCTGCGTCTCAAGCGTCCGGTGAAGTGGATCGAGGACCGCTTCGAGCATCTGATGGCGGCCAACCATTCGCGCGACCAGATCCATCGCCTGCGCGCCGCCGTGGATGAGCGCGGCTTTGTGCTCGGCCTGGAGGACGAAATCTTTACGGACCAGGGCGCCTACATCCGCACGCACGGGGTCACGGTGTCCGACCTCGCGTGTGCCATGCTGCCCGGCCCTTACATCATTCCGGCGTACCGCGCGTGCGCACATGTGCGCCTGACGAACAAGACGCCGTGCGGGACCTATCGCGCGCCCGGCCGCTACGAGAGCACGTTCGCGCGGGAGCGCCTGATGGACGCGATTGCGGCGCGCCTGGAACTCGATCCGATGGAGCTGCGGCGGCGCAATTTCATCCCGCCGGAGCGCATGCCGTTCGAACGCGGCGTCGATACGCTCGGCACACGCGTGGTGTACGACTCGGGCAACTATGCGCTGCTACTCGAGAAGCTGCTCGCGAAGCTCGACTACCCGCGGCTCAAGCGCGAGCTCGCCAAGCGGCGCTCGCGCGGCGAGAAGGTGGGACTCGGCATCGGGCTCTTCGTCGAGAAGAGCGGCCTCGGGCCCGCGGACAAGGCAGTCATCACCCTGGAGGCCGATGGCACGGTGGAGATCGTGACGGGGGCGGCGTCCATCGGGCAGGGGATCGAGACGGTGATGGCGCAGATCTGCGCCGAGGTGCTCGACATTGCCCCCGAGCGCATGCGCGTGGTTCACGGCCGCACCGATCGCATCGATCACGGCATGGGCGCCTTTGCCTCGCGGGTGACCGTGATGACGGGCTGTGCGGTGAAGGCCGCGGCCGAGGCGCTCAAGGAGAAGATCGGACGAGAGGAGCCGCCGATCACGGCCGAGGGCTGGTTTCGCAGCACGCACATGAATTATCCGTACGGCGCGCACGCGGCCGTGGTTAGGGTAGACGAAGGAACCGGCAGCATCGAGGTTGAGCGCTTCGTGGTCGCCTGCGACATCGGACGGGCCGTGAATCCGATGCTCGTCGAAGGCCAGCTTGCCGGCGGCGCGGCGCAGGGCATTGGCGGCGCACTGCTCGAAGAGTTTCTCTACGACGAAAGCGGCCAGCCGCTCGCCACGACTTTCGCCGATTACCTGTTGCCCACCGCCCACGAGGTGCCGCCGATCGAGGTCCTGATCACCGAGGATGCGCCGAGCCCGCTCAATGCACTCGGCGTCAAGGGCGCGGGCGAGGGCGGCATCAATGCCGCCGGGGCGGCGATTGCCGCCGCCGTCGACGATGCGCTCGGGGAGCCGGGCGCCGTCACGCGGCTGCCAATCACACCGCGACGGCTGCATCGCATTACACTGTCAGCAAAGGAGGCCATTCGATGACGAGCAGGCGCAACTTCGTAGTGGCGGCAGGGGCAGCGGCGCTCGCCGCCGCTCTGTCCTCGGGCGCGGCGCGTGCCCAGGGCACGGTGAAAGTCGGCGAGCTGAACAGCTACAAGTCGCAGCCCGCGTTCCTCGAGCCGTATCGCAAGGGCTGGGAGATGGCGCTCGATGAAATCAACGCCAAGGGTGGGGTGCTCGGCCGCAAGCTCGAAGTGATATCGCGCGACGACGGCGGCAACCCGGGTGACGCCGTGCGCGTCGCCGAGGAGCTCGTGAGCCGCGAAGGCGCGAGCCTGCTTGCCGGCACCTTCCTCTCGCACATCGGACTCGCGGTGACCGAGTTCTCCAAGCAGAAGCGCGTCTTCTTCCTCGCCGCCGAGCCGCTCACCGACAAGATCACCTGGGAGAACGGCAACAAGTACACGTATCGGCTGCGCGCCTCCACGTATATGCAGGTGGCGATGCTCGTGCCTCACGCGATCGAGGCGAAGAAGAAGCGCTGGGCGCTCGTCTATCCGAACTTCGAGTACGGCCAGTCGGCCGCGCACTGGTTCAAGGAGATGATGAAGGCGAAGCAGCCCGACGTCGAGTTCGTTACCGAGCAAGCGACGCCGCTCGGCAAGGTGGAAGCGGGCCCCGTGGTTCAGGCCCTGGCGGATGCCAAGGTCGACGGCATCTTCAACGTGCTTTTCGGGGCCGATCTCGCGCGCTTCGTGCGCGAGGGCACGACCCGCGGCTTGTTCAAAGGCAAGACCGTGGTGAGCCTTCTCTCGGGCGAGCCGGAGTACCTCGATCCGCTGAGGGAGGACACGCCCCAGGGCTGGATCGTCACCGGCTATCCATGGGACAAGATCAATACGTCGGAGCACAAGGCCTTCGTCGCCGACTACCAGAAGCGCTACAAGGACTATCCGCGCTTGGGATCGCTCGTCGGCTACATCACGATGAAGTCGATCGCCGCCGGCATCGCCAAAGCCGGGAGCACGGATACCGAGAAGCTCGTCGCCGCGTTCGGGAACTTGACGGTGGACACGCCGGCCGGACCGATCACTTACCGGGCGAGCGATCACCAGAGCACGATGGGCGCCTGGGTCGGGAAAACGGCCGTCGAGAAAGGCAAGGGCACCATGGTCGACATCAAGTACATCGATGGCGCCTCGGTCCTGCCTTCGGATGCCGAAGTAAGGAAGCTGCGCTCGGGGCAGTAAACTGCCGCTCGAGGTCCTCGCGCTCCAGGCCTTAAACGGCCTGGCGAACGCCTCGTCGCTCTTTTTCCTGTCGGCGGGCCTGTCGCTCATCTTCGGCGTCAGCCGCATCGTCAACATGGCGCACGGCTCGCTTTACATGCTGGGCGCCTATGTCGCGTACACCTGCGCCACCAAGCTCGGCGGCATATTCGGCTTCTGGGGCGGGCTTCTCGCCACCGCCGCCGCGGTGGCGCTCGTCGGCACGCTGATCGAGATCCTGCTCCTGCGGCGCATCTATCACGTCGCGGAGCTCTTCCAGCTCCTCGCCACCTTCGCCGTGGTCCTCTTGCTGAGCGATGTCGTCGCCGTGCTCTGGGGGGTCGAGGATCTGCTCGGTCCGCGCGCCCCGGGCCTCGGCGGCTCGGTGGAGATCCTCGGACATAACTTCCCGCAGTACGACCTCTTTCTGCTGGTGCTCGGCCCGGTGGTGCTTGCCGCACTGCATATGCTCCTCACGCGCACGCGCTGGGGCACGCTCGTGCGCGCGGCGACGCAAGACCGCGACATGGTGGCGGCGCTCGGGGTCGACCAGGCGAAGCTCTTCACCGCCGTATTTGCGCTCGGCTCGGCGCTCGCCGGGCTCGGCGGCGCGCTCGAGACGCCGCGGCAGCCGGCGAACCTCGGTATGGATCTGAGCGCGCTCGGCGATGCGTTCGTCGTCGTCGTCGTGGGCGGGATGGGCTCCATTCCAGGCGCGTACGTTGCGGCGCTCCTGATCGCCGAGATCAAGGCGATCTGCATCGGGCTTGGCACACAGACGATCGCCGGGTTCGCTTTCAACTTCTCCAAATTAACGCTCGTCGCGGAGTTCATCGTCATGGCCATCGTGCTGATCGCGCGGCCCTACGGCCTCCTCGGGCGCGCGCAAGCCATGCCGCGGCATACGGCGGCGATCGAGAATCCCATTGGCCCAGCGGGGCGGGGAGCCCGCCTCTTTGCGCTCGCCGTGCTGATCGCGCTCCTTTGCCTGCCGTTTCTCGCGCGATCGCCTTACACCGTCGTTCTCGCGAGCGACGTGCTGATCGCGGTGCTCTTCGCGGCGAGCCTGCATTTCATCGCCGGCCCGGGCGGCATGCATTCGTTCGGCCATGCCGCGTACTTCGGTCTGGGCTGCTACGGTGCGGGGCTCCTCCTCAAGCTCGCGGGCTTGCCCATGCTGGGGGCGATCGCTGCGGCGCCGCTTGTCGCGGCGGCGGGCGCGGCGCTCTTCGGCTGGTTCGCCGTGCGGCTCTCGGGCGTCTATCTCGCCATGCTGACGCTCGCGTTCGCGCAGATCGTCTGGGCGGTCGTCTTTCAGTGGGAAGCGCTGACCGGCGGCTCGAACGGGGTGCTCGGCATCTGGCCCAGTGCGCCCTTCAACAGAGAATGGTCGTACTACCTCCTCGTGCTGGCGCTCACCGCCGCGGGAGTGCTGCTGATGCGACGCATGCTCTTCGCGCCCTTCGGCTACGCGATGCGCGCCGGACGCGATTCGCCGCTCCGGGCCGAGGCGACCGGCATCGCGGTGCTGAAAGTGCACTGGGTAGCCTTCATCATCGCCGGCACCGTGTGCGGCCTCGCGGGCGCGCTCTTCGCGTTTGCGAAGGGCGGTATCTCGCCTGAGACGATTCACGTGTCGCGTTCGATCGATGGCCTCGTCATGGTGCTCCTCGGCGGCATCCACGAGCTCGCCGGACCGCTGGTCGGCGCGCCGGTCTTCACGCTGCTGCAGGACAACGTCATGCGCTCGACGCCGTACTGGCGCGGCGTACTGGGCGTGGTCATCCTCGCGCTCGTGCTGCTCTTCCCGATGGGCATCGCCGGCACGATCGCCGCCTGGGCCAAGCGCTTCGCCCGATGAAGCCGCTTCTCGAGGTACGCGATCTGCAGAAATCGTTTGGCGGCGTGCGCGCGGTCGAGCATGTCAGCTTCACCCTCGCCGAAGGCGAGTTCCTCGCGCTCATCGGCCCGAACGGCGCCGGCAAGTCGACGTGCTTCAACATGCTGAACGGCCAGCTTGCCGCCGACGCGGGCGACATCCGGCTCGCCGGGGAATCGATCCTCGGGCTCGGGCCGCGCGACATCTGGCGCCGCGGCGTCGGTCGCACCTTCCAGGTCGCCGCGATCTGGGGGTCGCTCACCGTGTGCGAGAACGTGCAGATGGCGCTCCTTTCGCACGCGGGCGAGGTGTTCCGCTTCTGGCGCGCGGCGCGCGAGCGGCATCGCCACGCGGCGCTCGCGCTTCTCGCCGATGTCGGCATGCAGGCGCAAGCCGACCGCCCGGCGCGCGAGCTCGCCTACGGCGACGTGAAACGCGTCGAGCTTGCCATCGCGCTCGCCAATCGCCCGCGGCTTCTCCTCATGGATGAGCCGACCGCCGGCATGGCGCCGCGCGAGAGAAACGAGCTCATCTCGCTCGCCCGGCGCCTGGTGCGCGAGCGCGGCATCTCGGTGCTCTTCACCGAGCACTCGATGGACGTTGTCTTCGCGCATGCGGACCGCATCATCGTGCTCGCGCGCGGCAAGCTGATCGCGCAGGGCGACGCCGCCGCGATCCAGGCCGATCCCAAGGTGCAGGAAATCTATTTCGGCTCCGGGCGCATGCTCGCGCGGCGGCGCGCATGAAGCTCAAAGCCGAGAAGGTTTGCGCCTGGTATGGCGCCGCGCAAATCCTGTTCGATGTCTCGCTCAGCGTGGGCGAGGGCGAAGTGGTCGCGCTCATGGGCCGCAATGGCTCCGGCAAGACGACGACGATGAAGTCCATCATCGGCCTCGTCGGGCGCCGCTCGGGCAGCGTGCGCTTCGACGGCCACGATCTCATGGGCCTGAAAACCTTCGAGATCGCGCGGCTCGGCATTGGCTGGGTGCCCGAGGATCGGCGCATCTTCACCGACCTCACGCTTATGGAGAACCTCGAGGTGGGCCGCCGCGGCGCGAATGGAGGCGAAGCTTGGACACCCGAGCGCTTGTTCGCGCTCTTTCCCAACCTCGCCGAGATGCGCGAGCGCCCCGGCGGCCGCATGAGCGGCGGCGAGCAGCAGATGCTCACCGTCGCGCGCACGCTCATGGGCAATCCCCGGCTCGTGCTGCTCGATGAACCGTCCGAAGGCGTCGCGCCGCTCGTCGTCGAGCGCATGGCCGACACGATTCTCGAGCTGAAGAAAGAAGGCCTCGCCGTGCTGCTTTCGGAACAGAACCTGCCCTTCGCGAGCGCCGTATCCGACCGCGTCTATGTGCTCGAGAAAGGCCACGTCGCCTGGTCGGGCGCCATGGCCGAGCTCGAGCAATCCGGCGATGTGCAGCGCCAGTTCCTGGGCGTCTGAGCATCGCGGAGCGACATGTCTGATCCCGACACCGGATCGCCCCTCGATTTCGCCGCGCTCGCCCGCGCGGCGGGCGACGCCATCGTCGTCGCCGATCGCGAAGGCCGCATCGTCTTCTGGAACGACGCTGCAGAGCGCGTCTTCGGCTACCCGGTAGCGGAAGCGCTCGGCACGTCGCTCGATCTCATCGTCCCGGAGCGCTATCGCGAGCGCCACTGGGCCGGCTTCCGGCTCGTCATGCAGACCGGCATGACGCGCTACGGCGCCGACCTTCTTCGCGTGCCGGCGTTGCACAAGGATGGCCGCTCGCTCTCGATCGCTTTCACCGTCTGCCTGCTGATGGAGACCGATGGCAAGCCGGGCTTCATCGGCGCCTTCATCCG
>JBHELS010000036.1:0-8505 GCA_046263015.1 Burkholderiales bacterium
TCCGAGCCGCGCTCGATGTTGGCGGTGGCGTCCTTGATGCCGATGATGCCGGGCACCTGCGCGAGGCGAAGCACCGTGTCGTTCTGCAGATCGGCCACGGTGCGCGCCGGCACGTTGTAGAGGATCATCGGCAGGTCGACCGTCTCGGCGATCTTGCGGAAGTGCCGGTACATCCCTTCCTGCGTCGGCTTGTTGTAATACGGCACGACCGACAAGCAGGCGGTCGCGCCCGCCTTCTTCGCCGATTCGGTGAGCTCGATCGCCTCGGCGGTCGAATTGCCCCCGGTGCCGGCGATGATCGGGATGCGGCCGTGCGAGTGCTGCACGCCGATGCGGATGAGTTCCTTGTGCTCGTCGACATTGACGGTCGGCGATTCGCCGGTGGTGCCGACGAGCACGATGCCATCCGTGCCTTCGGCCACATGCCAGTCGATGAGTTGTCGTAAACGCGCCGGATCGAGCGAACCGTCCTCGCGCATCGGCGTGATGATTGCGACCAGGCTACCCGTGATCATGCGCCCTCTTTGTCTAGGGCGCGATTCTAACGCCTCCGATGTCACCCCGGCGGGCGCAAAGGCGCTGGATCATCGCCGGTTTGGGTCGCTCGACGTAGCCCTGCTCGAAAGCGATCGGCTTAAGCTCCGGAAACGCCGCGAGGAGCTCGCTCGGCTGCAGAAGAAACGCGGGATTTTTCGGCCGCCCGTACTTCTCATTGCCGACCATGAACGTTTCATAAATGAGCACGCCATCGTCGGCGAGCGCCGCCTGAATCATTGTGAAAAGCGGCCGGTGAAGATAATTCGCGACCACGATGGCGGCAAAGCGCTCGCCGGCGAAAGGCCAAGGCTCGTCCTCGAGATCCGCTTGCATGAAGCGCACGCCCGCGAGATGCGGCTGCGCCTCGCGATCGACGCCGATTACTTCCAGCCCGCGCTCGACGAAGAGGAGCGCGTGACGCCCGGCGCCGCAAGCGAGATCGAGCACCGGGCCGCGATCGACAAGCTCGGCCCAGCGGCGCACCCACGCGGAAGGCGCTTCCACCTCAGCCATTCGAGCCGCTATTGTGCCTCTAGCGTGGCGCCGAGCGCTTCGGCCGATCGCCGCGCTCGGCGTGCTTGGCGACGTTCGCGAGCTGGCGCATGAGGTTCGGCGTCTCGGCGATGCGCGAGATCACCTCATCGACGCCGAGCTTCTGCAGCCGCTCGTGCGCCGCGCCCGTGTCTTCCTCGTCCGCCCAGAGGCCGACCGCGATTTTCGCCTCCGGCATATCGCGTCGAAGCCGCCGCGCCAGGTAGCCCGCGTAGTGCGCCGCTTTCGGCGGCACGGCCGAGATCAGCACCGTGTCCGAGCGGCGCTCATTGAGCGTTCGCGCGATCTCCGCCGGGCGCGCCGGCGCCGCGATCACGCAAACCTGCGAGGCGGGCATGAGTTTCGCCGCCATCAGCGCGCCGATGTGATCGGCGTCGTCGTGCGCGGCGACGATGCAGAGCGAGCCGGGCGCGGCGGCGGCCGGCTCGTGCTCGAGCTCCTCGACCATGCGCCGGATCTGGTCATAGATGAAGCGCTCGCGCGCGGGCTCGAGCGCGCTCTTCTGCCGATCCATCTCCGCGAGCGTGAGCGCCGGAATGATCACCTCGTCGAAGGTCTTCGCCACGCCGTGCACGGCGGCGTGCTGCTCGATCATCTCGGACGCCTCTTCGTCATCGAGTGCCAGGAGGCGCTGATAAAAGCGCTGCTCGGGCGAGAGCACTGGATCGACGCCGAGCAGCATGTTGAGATAGCCGAACTCCGGGATGTGCCGGCCGATGACCGCAACGCACACGGTGAGCGGTGTCGCGAGGAGCAGCCCGATCGGCCCCCAGAGCCAGGTCCAAAAGATCACGGCGGCGATGATCGCGATCGGCGAGAGGCCGGCGCTTTTGCCGTAGAGCCAGGGCTCGACGACGTAGGCGAGCGCGAGCTCCAACACGAGGAACACCCCGACCGTCCAAAGCACCGGCGTCCACGTGTCGGAGATGGCGAAGGCGAGGCCGATCGGCATCGCCGCCGCGATCCATACGCCGACGTAGGGAACGAAACGCAGCACCATCCCGAGGAGGCCGAAAAGAAGCGCGTTCGGAATGCCGATGAGGTAAAGCGCGAGGCCGAAGGGAACGCCGAACATCGCGTTGACGATCAACTGCGTGCCGAGGTAGCGGCTCACGCGATAAGACGCCTCGGCCATCGCCTTGGTCGTGGCGTTGAGGCGCCCGGTGCCGATAAGACCGATCAGGCGCTCGCGCATCGCCTCTTGATTGAGGAGAAAGAGGATCGTGAAGACGATTACCGCGAGCGTCGTCGCCGCCGGCTTCGCTACCGGCGCGAGGAATTGCCCGAGCGCCTCGAACGCGGTCGCCGGCGTTTCCTTCACCGGCACGGGCGGCCGCTCGGGCGCCGCCTGCTTCTCGATGTCCTTGATCGCCTCGGCGGCTTTGCCGATCGTGCTCCTGCGGTCCGGATGACGCAGCGCATGGATCTTGTTGACGATGTTCTGCCGGTACTCCGGAAGCTTGGCGGCGAGCGACACCGCCTGCGTGGCCGCGATGGCGCCGACGGCGAGTATCAGCCCGAACGCAAGCACGGAGACGATGACGGTCGAGGGGATGCGCCCCACTTTCCAGCGCTCAAGGCCCCGCACGGCCGGCGCAAGGAGGAAGGAAAGGAGGATCGCGACGGCGAGCGGGATCAGCACATCGCTCGCGAGGTAAAGCACCGCGGCGGCGATGACCAGGCCGACGAGCGACGAGCGTCGCGGCCGCGCGCCGCCCGTGCTGTATGCCGCCATGGCCGGTTCTAGACGAGCTCGAAGAGAAGGAGCGAGCGCCCCGTCACTTCGTATACATGGCCGATGTCGAAGCGGCTGCCTTGCGGCAGATCGGGCATGTTGGTGTCGGCGACGAGCTCCCAGCACAAGCGCCCATCGTCGTCCTTGCTTGCGGCGGGCAACTTGAACTGCACCATGTCCTGCCAGCTATTGAAGACGATGAGGAGCGTCGCCTCCTGACCGCGCTGCCGGATGCCGCTTTGCGGCGCGCGCCCGTCGAGCAGCATGCCGAAGCAGCGCGTATTGCCGTCGTCCCATTCGGCCGGGCCCATCTCGGCCCCGGTGGCGCTCACCCAGGTGACGTCCTTTACCCCGAGGTCTTCGTTGTATTGGCCCGAGAGGAAGCGCTTCTGGCGCAGGATCGGATACTTCTGCCGCAGCCCGGTCAGCTTCCTCACGAAGCGGATAAGGCGCTCGATCGCGTCGTCGGTCTTCCAATCGAGCCAGGAGAGCTCGTTGTCCTGGCAATAGGCGTTGTTGTTGCCCTGCTGCGTGCGCGCGCGCTCGTCGCCCGCGAGGATCATCGGCGTGCCCTGCGAAAGAATCAGCGTCGCGAGCATGTTCTTCATCTGCCGCTTGCGCAGGCCTTTGATCCCGGCGTCATCGGTCGCACCTTCAGCGCCGTGGTTCCATGACCGGTTGTGCGAATGGCCGTCGTTATTGTTCTCGCCGTTCGCCTCATTGTGCTTCTCGTTGTAGGACACGAGGTCGTTTAGGGTGAAGCCGTCGTGCGCGGTGATGAAGTTGACGCTCGCCCAGGGCTGCCGGCCTGCGCGATTGAAGATGTCCTGCGACGCGCAAAGGCGCGGCGCGAGCGCCTTGGGCGAAGCCTGCGCGCGCCAGAAGTCGCGCACCGTGTCGCGGAACTGATCGTTCCACTCGGCCCAGCCGGGCGGGAAGCCGCCGAGCTGGTAGCCGCCCGGGCCGCAGTCCCACGGCTCGGCGATCAGCTTTACGCGCCCGAGCACCGGGTCCTGCATCGCCGCTTTCATGAAGCCGTTGTAGGTATCGAAGCCGCCCGGCTCGCGCGCGAGGATGGTGCCGAGGTCGAAACGAAAACCGTCGACATGCATCTCCTCGACCCAATAGCGCAGGCTGTCGGTGACGAGCTGGATCACCCGCGGATGGGACAGGTTGAGCGTGTTGCCGGTGCCCGTATCGTTGATGTAGTAACGCTTCTGGTCCGGCAACAGCCGGTAGTACGAGGTATTGTCGATGCCGCGGAAGGAAAGCGTCGGTCCCTTCTCGCTGCCCTCGGCGGTGTGGTTGTAGACCACATCGATGATCACCTCGAGGCCCGCGTCGTGGAAGCGCGCCACCATCTCCTTGAATTCCTGCAGCGACTTCGCCTTGTCGGAGGCATAACGCGGGTCCGGCGCAAAGAAGCCGATCGAGTTGTAGCCCCAGTAATTGGTCAGCTTCTTGTCGAGGAGGAACGAATCATTGATGAACGTGTGCACGGGCAGGAGCTCGACGGTCGTCACGCCGAGCGACTTGATGTACGCGATCACCTCGCGATGCGCGAGGCCGGCGAAGGTGCCGCGCTCCTTCTCCGGCACCGCGGGATGGAGCTTCGTGTAGCCGCGCACATGCGTCTCATAGACGATGGTCCGGTCCCAAGGCACTGGCCGCCAGACCTTCTCGCGTTGCCAGTCGAAGTCGGGGTCGACGACGACACATTTGGGCATGAAGGGCGCGCTGTCCCTCTCATCGAAGGTCGTATCCTCCTCGCCCATCTTGTAGCCGAAGACCGCCGGATCCCACTTCAGCTCGCCGATGTGCGCACGTGCATACGGGTCGAGAAGCAGCTTGTTCGCGTTGAAGCGGTGGCCCTCGCCGGGAGCATAGGGTCCATGCACGCGGAAGCCATAGATCGTTCCGGGGTTGAGGTCCGGCACATAGCCGTGCCAGATCTCGTCGCGATACTCGGGCAGCTCGATGCGCGCCGCCTCCGTCTTGCCGGCCGAGTCGAAAAGGCACAGCTCCACCTTCGTCGCGTGCGCCGAAAAGAGCGCGAAGTTCACTCCTTTGCCGTCCCAAGTCGCGCCCTTGGGATAGGGCAAGCCTTCCTTCACCATCGAGAGCTTCAATCCGGGTGCGTTCATGTCGAGGAGACAATGACCCGCAAGCGACGTGCCGTGAATGCGCCGAGCGGCCTATGCGCTCATTGAAGTTTTTCGACCTGGGGTAGGTTGCACGCGAGGATCGCTTTGCGCAGCGCCTCGATCGCCTCGGGCCGCGGGAAGCTCCGCCGCCAGGCCAGCCCGACGCGCCGCGACGGCACGGGGCGCGCAAAGGGCAGGATGCGAATGAGATCGCTTGCACCGCTGTTGGCGTTTACCGACGTCGAGGGCAGGACCGTCACGCCGACGCCGCCCGCGACCATCTGCCGTATGGTCTCGAGCGAGCCGCCTTCCACGGTGCGCGCAAGCGAACTTCGGTCGCGCGAGCGGACCGCGTGGCAGAACTCGAGCACCTGGTCGCGAAAGCAATGCCCCTCGCCGAGGAGAAGCAGGCTTTCCTTGGTCAGCTCCTCGGAGGTGATGCGCTTGCGGGCCTCCCAAGCATGCCCTTTTGGAATGGCGACGAAGAACGGCTCGTCATAAACGGCGCGCGTCTCGACCGCCGGCTCATCGAAGGGTAGCGCGATCAGGATGACATCCACTTCCCCGCTTTTCAGCGAATCGCCGAGACGATGGGTAAAGTTCTCCTGGATGTGGAGCTGCATCGCGGGCGCGTTGCGCCTCAGGATGGGAATCAGCTTCGGCAGCAAATACGGGCCGATGGTGTAAATCGCGCCCAGACGCAGCGGCCCGGCGAGCGGGTCGCGGCCGGCCGCGGCGAGCTCCTTGATACGCGAGGCTTCCTCGAGCACGCGCTGCGCCTGCTCGACGATTTTGTGACCGGCGGGCGTCACCGTCACCTCGCCCGGCCCGCGCTCGAAGAGCGTGACGCCGAGCTCCCCTTCCAGCTTCTTCACCGCCACCGATAGCGTCGGCTGCGAGACGAAGCATGCCTCCGCCGCATGGCCGAAATGGCGCTCACGCGCCACCGCGACGATGTAGCGGAGCTCGGTCAGTGTCACTTCCGGCGCGACCAGAAGTAAAGCGGGATGCCGGCCGCCATGACGATCAATCCCGCGCCGACCGCCCAGCCGAACTTCGGGCCGTAATCGGGATTGCGCACGTAGTCGATGCTGGAATAAAGCATGTACAGGCAGGCCATGCAGAAGACGAACGGCACGTGCGGATACCAGGGCACGAGAAACGCCGGCTTCTCCCGGGCGTGGCCGCGGATCATGAAGAGGCTTGTCGCGATGAGATACATGAACGTCCAGAAGACGGGCGAGGTGTACGCCACCATCGCATTGAAGCCATCGGGCGTGGCCGCGCCGGCGGCGACGAGCCCGAGCGTGATCAAGCCCTGGAGGAGGAGCGCATTCGCGGGCGTCGAGCCCTGTGCGCGCCAGTCGCCGAGCACGCGCAGCAGGCGAAAGTCCCGCCCCAGGGCCCAGCTCGTGCGCGCGCCGGTGAAGATGGCGGCGTTCATGGTCGTCAGCACCGAAATACAGACGATGAGCGCGAGGAGCACCGCCCCCTTCTCGCCCGCGATGGCGCGCATCACGTCCGCCGCCACCGCCTTCGAATCGCGTACGCCGGCGTGCCCGAGAACCGCCAGGTAGCCGAGGTTGACGACCAGATAGAGCACGCTGACCGCGATCACGCCCCAGACCAGGATGCGCGTCATGTTTCGCCGCGCGTCGCGTACTTCGCCGGAAAGATAGGCCGCCTCGTTCCAGCCGCCGTAGGCGAGCAGCACGAAGATCATCGCGAAGCCGAAGGAGCTCGAGGCATTCGGCGCCGGCTTCGTTTGCGGCGCGCCGCCGATCGCGATCGCGGCAAGCGCGAAAAGCACGAGGCCCGCGATCAGCACGGTTTCCATCACTTTCTGCAGCGCCTTGGTCTGCAACGTACCGATCAAGTTGAGCACCGTCAGCACCGCCACCGCGGCCGCGGCCCAGATCGCCGAGCTGTGCTCCCCGAGGCGCCAGATCTCCGAGGCGTAGTCGCCGAACACAAACGCGACCGCGGCGATGGCGCCCGTCTGGATCACCGTCATGCGCGACCATGCGAAGAGGAACGCGACACCCCGGCCCATGCCTTCCGACAGGAAAACGTATTCACCGCCCGTGTGCGGGTGGCGCGAGGCGAGCTCGGCGTAGACGAGCGCGCCGCAGAGCGAGATCGCACCGCCGAGCAGCCACGCCATCAGAAACGGCAGCGGTCCGCTCGTCGCGCCCGCGACGGTCGAGGGCGCCTTGAAGATAAGCGCGCCGATGATCATGCCGACGGTGAGGAAAATGCCGTCGCCGACGGAGAGCAGCTCTAGCGGGCGCGTTTCGCGTGCCATGGGTGAACGGTCTGCTCCCTTCCGGTGGAGACGGTGACTTGGCCATCGATCGCATCGCCGTGCGCCTGGCCGACGAAATAGTGGTGCCACGGCCGGTTGCCGACGATGCCGGTGACGACGAGCTTCACCTCTTCGCCGCGCAGGCGCGTATTGCGCACGAGAAGCTCGCGTCCCTGTGCGCGCGCCTTCACCTCGAGCATCTGATAGTGCTGGCTCATGTCGAAGCGCCAGGTGCCGCCGTGCGCCGGCAACTCGGCCGTCCATTCGCCACGCACGTCGGCGGGCACGATCCAGAGCTCCACCTTCGAATTGCCGCGGACGCCGACCGGTTTCTCGGGCGTCTTCATCTCGAGCGTCTCGTCGGGCGGCCAGTCGCCGATGCCGCCATCGTGCGAGACGATGCGCGTGCCGGGCTTGAGCGCGAGGAACCGTGGCAGCAGCTTCGCGTTGAACTCGGGCAGCAGGTACATCGTGACGACGCTCGCGCGCGAAAGATCGGTGTCGAAAATATCGCGCACTTCGAAGCGCGCCTTGTCGGCGACACCCGCGTTCTCGGCATTGCGGCTCGCGAGCTTGACGAGATTCGGATCGAGATCGACGCCCACGCCGCGCGCGCCGCGCTTCGCGGCCTCGATCACGATGCGGCCGTCGCCCGAGCCGAGATCGATGACGTTATCGCCCGCGTGCACTTCCGCCATGCGCAGCATGCGCTCGACGATCTCCATCGGCGTTTGCACATACGGCACCGTGCCGTCGTCCCACGCCCAGCTCTGTGCGCGCGAGCCGAAGGGCAGCATCGCGGCGGCGATGGCAAAAAGAAGGGCAGTGAGCTTCTTCAAGTAGTAATTGGCCGCTGAATGAGCTATCGGGGACCTAGCGATCATAGATGCGGACTAGGCCGCGCGGGAAGCCCTCGCGTCGCGGCGTCTTGCCCGTGGGGCGGAGCAGCGGAAAGAAAAGAGGCCGGACGTAAAATGCGCGCTACGCGCCCCGGTAGCTCAGTGGATAGAGCAGCCCCCTCCTAAGGGGCAGGTCGCACGTTCGATTCGTGTCCGGGGTGCCAATCGCTAAGACGGCGCTCGTCAGAAATCGGCGCCGTCCTCGAGAACCGCGCCTTTCTTTTGCAGCCGGCGGCGCTGCCATAGCGCGAAGAGCACCGAGGCGACCGAGGCGGCGAGCAGCACGCCGGAGATCGGCCGCGTGACGAAGAGCCACGGATTCGCGTCCGTCAT
>JBHELS010000037.1:0-5314 GCA_046263015.1 Burkholderiales bacterium
GTAGGCGTCGCGCGGCAGGTAGCGAAGGTGGGTGAAGCCGGGGATCTCGGGCGTCTGCACGAGGCGCCCCGGCGGCCGGCCCTGGCGCGCGATGCGCATGAGGGCGTCGTAGAGCCGCGAGACTTTCGAGCGCGTCGTGCCAATCGTAAGAAGGAGCGTGAGCGTGTTGAAGGTCGATTTCTCGACCTGGATGTTGTAGCGCTCGAAGAGCTCTCTTTGCAGGTCCTCGACCGTATAGCCGCAGCCGGAAATATCGATCGTTACCTTGGTCGGATCGAGCCGGATGCCGTCGTTCTTGACCTCGGGCGGCAGCAAATCTTCCAGCTCGAGCACGCGGAAGGCCTTGGTGGAATTGACGAGCGCGCGCACTTCCTTCGCGAGCTCGAGCGTTCGGCTGAGGAGCTTGTAGCCCTCCATGATCGCCTGCTTTCGCGCGATGTCGAGGCTCGCGATCAGGCCGTACTGCGGGCTCGTGGACGTGTGCATGTTGAAGTTTTCGCGAAACAGGTGCTCGCGAAAACCAGGATCGTTGACGTGAATCATCGAGGCTTGCGAGAACGCCGAGAGCACCTTGTGCGTCGATTGCGTCGCATAATCCGCGCCCGCCTCGAGGGCCGTCGGGCGAAACTCGGGATGAAAGCGCGCGAATCCGTACCAGGCCTCATCGATGATCACCTTGATGCCCTTCGCGTGCGCCGCTTCGATGATCGGCGGAAGGTCGTAACGCAGGCCGTCGTAGGTGCAGGAGGTGATGATGAGCGCCTGCGCGTCCGGGTGCTTCTTGATCGCCGCGAGCAGCGTCTTCTTCGGCACCGGGCCGTAAAGCCCGTATTTGCGGTTGAGCGCCGCGTCGACGTAGATCGGGTGCGCGCCCGAGAGCACCACGCCGTGATGCACGCTCTTGTGGCAGTTGCGATCGAGGATCAGCTTTTCGCCGGGCGCGGTCAGCGTCTGGAAGATGACCTTGTTGGCGGTCGAGGTGCCGTTGGTGGCGAAGAACGTGCGCTTTGCGCCGAATGCCTTCGCCGCCTTTGCCTGCGCCTCGGCGATCACGGCTTTCGGCTCCATCAGCGAATCGAGCATCGGCACGGACACCGAGAGGTCGGCGTCGAACACGTGCTCGCCCATGAACTCGTAGAAGTCGTTGGCCCACGGGCTGCCGCGCAGCGATTCTCCCGAGGAGTGGCCGGGGGTGTGCCACTGATCCTTGGCCATCCACACGTAGTTCTTCAGCTGATCGTAGAACGGCGTTCGCGCGCGCTCCTGAATCTGGGCGTTGAGGATGCGGTAGATGCCGCGGTAATCGCGCTCTTCGCGATAGAAGTAGCCGTCGACCGCCTCGGCGAAGAGCGCATCGACGATGTCGTCTTCCTCCTCGCGCGCGATGAGGATGTAGACGTCGAGCTCCGGTCGAAAGCGCGTGATGCGCTGTACCAGCTCGAGCGCCGACATCTCGGCCCTCGACTGCCGACCGTTCTTCAACGTATAAAGCGTGTCATCGACCAGCACGGCTTGCAGGTCGCCGTCGCGCGCAATGACTTCGAGCGCTTCGGTCGCGGTGGTGACGCCGATGACGCCGATGCCGAGCGGGTTATCGAGGGAGCGCGCCGCCGCGTTCAGCCCTTTCACGAATTCGCGCAGCACCAGGGTCTCGTCGTTGATGACGAGAATGCGGCTCACCGGCTTCGGCATCGCCTGCCCCTATAATCGCGCGCATGGCCGACGCGCGAGCGGCGGAACTCGTCATCCCGGGAATCACACTCGACGGACAAGCCTTGCGGCCCGGCGACTGGCCCGAGCGCCTGTGTGGCCTCCTCGGCGCCTCGGGCAGCGATCATCGCATCCGGTATTCGCCGTTCGTGCATCGGATCACGGTGAACGGCGGGCACAGCGCAGTGGCGGACAGCGTTCGCGCCAAGCTGCAGCGTGTGGGCGATACGGCGTAGTTATTTCAGAGTCTTGATCGCCTGCGCGAGCCGGCTCTTGTGACGATCGCCCGCGTTCGGATGCAGGATGCCTTTCGCCACGATGCGGTCGATCACTCTTTGCGTCTCGCGAAGCGCGGCGCTCGCCGCTTCCTTGTTGCCGTTCGCGACCGCTTTCTTCACGTCCTTGATGGCGCTGCGCACGCGTGTGCGCAGGCTCATGTTGTGATCGCGGCGCTCGAGCGCCTGACGTGCGCGCTTGCGCGCCGATTTGATGTTGGCCATGGAGGTGCGACGTCCCGAAAAAGGGGCGGAATCTTAGCACGGAACGCCGGGCGTCCTGCATGAATCTACTGCGTGCCCTGGCGGCGATCTCCAGCCTGACCTTCGTCTCGCGCGTGCTCGGCTACGTGCGCGACTTCTACATCGCGCGCGCTTTCGGCGCCGGGTTCGCCACCGATGCGTTCTTCGTCGCCTTCCGCATCCCGAATCTGCTGCGGCGCCTGTTCGCCGAAGGGGCCTTCTCGCAGGCGTTCGTGCCGGTGCTCGCCGAGCACAAGAACCGCCTGCCACCTGAGGAGACTAGAACGCTGATCGATGGCGCGGCGAGCGCGCTTTTCCTCGCGCTCGTCGCCGCGGCGGTCATCGGTGTGGCGACGGCGCCGCTCATCGTCTATATCTCGGCGCCCGGATTCGCCACCGACCCGGACAAGTTCGCCCTCACGGTGACGATGCTGCGCATCACCTTTCCGTACATCGCATTCATCTCGCTCGTCGCTTTCTCTGCCGGTGTGCTGAACACCTGGAACCGTTTTTCATTGCCGGCGATCACGCCCGCGCTTCTCAATGTTTCGTTCATCGTCGGCGCCGCGTTTTTTGCCGATCGATTCGATCCGCCGGTGAAGGTGCTCGCCTGGGCCGTGTTCGTAGGTGGGGTGCTGCAGCTCGCGCTGCAAGTTCCCTACCTCCACCGCATGGGCTTGCTGCCGCGCTGGCGGTTGGATTTATCGCATCCGGGTGTGCGCAAGATTCTGAAGCTCATGGCACCCGCGGCGTTTGGCGTCTCGATCAGCCAGGTGTCGCTCCTCATCAACACCATCTTCGCCTCGTTCCTCGTCTCGGGAAGCGTCTCGTGGCTCTACTACGCCGACCGGCTGATGGAGTTTCCGGCCGGCATGCTGGGCGTCGCCCTTGGCACCATCCTTTTGCCGAGCCTCGCCAAGTACCACGCAAGCGCGGACCATGACGAATACGCAAAGCTCCTCGATTGGGGTCTGCGCCTCACCGTGCTCCTCGCGGTACCGAGCGCTGTCGCGCTCGCCGTGCTCGCCATGCCGCTCATTGCGTCGCTCTTTCACTATGGACGCTTCACGCTGGATGACGCGTGGATGACGCGCGAGGCGGTCGTTGCCTATAGCATCGGCCTGGTCGGGATGATCCTCGTGAAGATATTGGCCCCCGGGTTCTATGCGCGACAGAACATCACCACGCCGGTGAAGATCGGTATCTTCACCCTGGTCCTCACGCAGCTCATGAATCTCGCGTTCATCGTGCCGCTCAAGCACGCCGGGCTTGCGCTCGCCATCGGTCTGGGCGCCTGCCTGAACGCCGCGCTTCTCTACCGGGGCTTGCGCGCCGCGGGCGCGTACACGCCGCAGCCGGGATGGGGCGCGTTCGCCCTCAAGGTCGCGGGCGCCAACGCGCTCATGGCGCTCGTGCTTTTCTTCGCCATGGGTCCGGCCGCGTGGTGGCTCGCCGCCGCGTGGCAGCGAAAGCTGCCGGCGCTTATCGGCCTCGTGGTGCTCGGGGTGCTCGTCTACGGCGCGGCGCTCGCGCTCTTCGGTTTTCGGCCGCGCGATTTTTCGCGGCGCGCGGCCCTATGAGCGCGCCGCTCGCCGCGTTCACGGAGCTCCTCGAGCGCGACGATTCGCGCATCGATCTCGCGCACGCCTGCCTGATGATTGCGCAGGACGCCTATCCGGACCTCGCGGTCGAGCGCTATCTCGGCGACATCGAGCGCATGGCGATGCGGCTGCGCCCGCGCTTGCGCGATGCGGGCGGCGCGGAGGAGCGCGTGGCGCTCCTGAACGAGTTCATGTACGGCGAGCTTGGTTTCCGCGGCAATGCCGACGATTACTACGATCCGCGCAATAGCTACCTGAACGACGTCATGGACCGCCGCACCGGCATTCCGATCACGCTTGCGGTGTTGTACATGGCGCTCGGGCGGCGGATCGGTCTGCCGCTCGAGGGCGTTTCTTTTCCCGGTCATTTTCTCGTTCGCCTGCGCCTGCGGGCCGGAGTTCTCGTGCTTGATCCGTTCGCCGCCGGCGCGTCGCAGTCGGAGATGGACCTGCGCCAGCGCCTGGCGCGCGTCATCCCGCCCGGCGTAGCGGGCGACGTTCCGGTGAGCGAGCTGCCGCTCGATCAGTTTCTCGACGCCGCGACCAACCGCCAGATCATCGCGCGCGTCCTTCGCAACCTGAAGGCGATCTATCGCGACCGGGACGAGCCCGAGCGCCTGCTCGCCGTGCTCAACCGCATGGTGATCGTCGCCCCCGATGCCGCCGTGGAGCTCCGCGACCGCGGCATCGTCTACCAGCGTCTCGAGTGCTATCGAGCGGCGCTCAACGACTTGCGCCACTACGTCGAGCGCGAGCCGAACGCGGCGGATCTCGAGGAGGTGCGAGCGCGCTTGATGGAAGTCTCTTCCCGTTGCGCGCGGCTCAATTGACCTACAATCCGGCGCTCGAATTCATTCACGAGAGGAGTGAGCAGCATGCAACGCAGATCGTTTCTTAAGAAAGCGGCCGCGGGCGTCGCCGCCGGCGCCGCATCTCTACCTGCGGCTGCGCCGGCGATAGCGCAGTCGCAGCCGACGATCCAATGGCGTCTTGCGGCGAGCTGGCCGAAGAGCCTCGACACGCTTTTCGGTGGCGCCGACCTCGTGGCACGTCGCGTCGGCGAGTTGACCGACGGCAAGTTCCAGGTCCGTGCGTTTGCCGCGGGCGAGATCGTGCCCGCGTTGCAGGTGCTCGATGCCGTGCAGGCCGGCACGGTGGAGCTCGGCCACACGGCGGCCTACTACTACTACGGCAAGGATCCCGCCTTCGCGCTCGCGACCGCGGTCTGCTTCGGTCCGAACAACCGGCAGAACAATGCCTGGTGGTACCACGGCGGCGGCGAGCAGGCGCTCGAGCCGCTCTTCAAGGAGTACGGCATCAAGGCGCTGCTCGCGGGCAATACCAGCTGCCAGATGGGCGGCTGGTTCAGGAAGGAGATCAAGAGCGTCGCCGATCTGAAGGGCGTGAAGATGCGCATCGGCGGCATGGCCGGCCTCATCATGGCGAAGCTCGGTGTCGTGCCGCAGCTGATCGGCGGCCCGGACA
>JBHELS010000038.1:0-7479 GCA_046263015.1 Burkholderiales bacterium
GCGGCGCGCGCTTTGCTTGATTTTGCGATGCGGATGCGGCTCAGTCCCGACCCGACCGTCACCCCGGCAGAACTCGACCGCGGCAAGCGAGCGCTTGTCAAGGACGCCGCCTGGGCAAGCATGGTGGGCGCCCTCTATGGCGGCGTGATCCTCGTCGGCTTCGCGCTCGAGCTTGGCGCGACGCCCTGGCACATCGGCCTGCGCGCGGCGGTGCCCTTTCTCGGGCAGCTCGCCCAGCTTCCCACCATCGCCATCGTCGAGCGCATACGACAGCGCCGCAAAATCGCCGTCACCTCCGTGACGGTGTCGCGGCTCCTGATCGGCGCGCTCGCGTTCCTCACCTTCCTTCCCGACCACGAGACGGCGCTCTACGCGCTCCTCGTCTCGCAAGTGCTTATCACCATCTTCGGATCCGTCGGCGGCTGCGCGGTGAATTCGTGGCTGCACCAGCTCCTCGCCACGGAAGGTCTCGGGGCGCTTTTCTCGCGCCGGCTTTTCTGGTCCACGGTGCTCGCCTCGGCGGGTGCCTTGAGTGCGGGCTACCTGGTGCAGCACTGGACGGGCCCGGACCGGCTCGACCCTTACGCGATCTCGTTCGTCGCGGCGGGCATCGTCGGCTTCGTCAGCACGTACTACCTCGCGACCGTGCCCGAGCCGGTGATGACGCACACCGGCCCGCCGACGCCGCTCGGCACCCTGCTTCGCCTGCCCTTTCGCGACGCGCAGTTTCGCCCCGTGATCCTTTTCATGGCCTCGTGGAACTTCGCCTCGAACTTGGCCGCGCCTTTCATCACCGTCTATCTCCTTAAGCAGCTCGGCTACGGCATGGGCACGGCGACGACGCTCTGGATCTCGAGCCAGGTGGCGAACGCGCTCACCATGTATCTGTGGGGGCGGCTCTCGGACCGGTTGTCGAACAAGGCGATTCTCGCCGTGGCTCTGCCTGCCTACTTCGGCTGCTTGATCGCCCTGCCCTTCACCGCGATCCCGAGCCTGCACGCGCTCACCTTGCCGCTCCTTTACGTGATTCATATTGTGATGGGCGCGGCGTCCGGCGGCATTGCGCTCGCGACGGGCAATCTCGGCCTTAAGCTCGCGCCGCAGGGGCGGGGCACCGCCTACCTCGCCGCGGTCGGCCTTTCGGGCGCGGCGGCCGGCGGCCTCGCCGCGATCGCCGGCGGCGCGCTCGCCAACTGGTTCGAGACGCGCGAGCTTGCGCTGTTCGTGCACTTCACGTCGGCGAGCGCAGCGCATGAGCTCGTGGTGATGCACTTTCGGCACTGGGAATTCCTCTTCGGCGTGTCGTTCATCTGCGGCGCCTACGTGCTGCACGCGCTCTCGCGCATCCGGGAAGGCATCGAGCACAGCGAGCGCGTGGTGATCCAGGAGTTCGTCACCGAGGCCTCGCGCTCCCTCGCGCAGCTATCGCCGATCGACGGCCTTAAGGATGTGCTGCTCGTGCCGCTCGGCCGGCTGCGCGACCGGCGCTTGCGCCCGCGTTAATCACTTAAGAATCTCTCAACGGCGACCGCGCGGCAGCGGATCGCCGCTTGGCGAATACGCCGGCGGCGCGTAGAAGTTGAGCGTGCGCAGCGGCTTGCGTCCAGTCGCTTTGATTTCGTGTCGCTCGCCTTTAGCGATGAAGATCAAGCTGCCCGGGACGAGCTTGTAGCGGCGACGCTTGACAACAGCGTCACCGCGCCCGTCGACAACGAAGAGCCACTGGTCCGCGCCGCGATGACGATTGCGCGGATCGCCCTCCGATTTTCCTGGCGTGATCACCATCTCCGCCGCTTGCGCGCGCCGGTTGCCGCGAATCACGCGGAACGATTTTTTGAAATGCAGTCTCTCGAGTTTCATCACGGTAAAGCATACAACGAGCGAAGCACTTCTTACTTCGCGACAAGCGCTCGCGCGCGCGCCTGATAAGTGAACGCTCGAAGCGAAGCAGTGGAATAGGGCTTGCTCAATCACCCGCGCAACGGAGGTCACACATCTTGATTCGATCCATCGCGCTGATCAGCGAACA
Organism: Burkholderiales bacterium; assembly: GCA_046263015.1. Classification (GTDB taxonomy): domain Bacteria; phylum Pseudomonadota; class Gammaproteobacteria; order Burkholderiales; family SG8-39; genus SCGC-AG-212-J23. The sequence goes on from JBHELS010000038.1 coordinate 2,030, forward strand.
CGCATCGCCGCTTGCTGCCGTGGGCGGCATCGATTCCGGCGGACAAAATATTTATGTCGCGCAAATCGCGCGCGAGCTTGGCCGTCTTGGCTACAACGTCGACGTATTCACGCGACGCGACAGCCAACGTTTGCCTGAGGTGCTCGACTACGCGCCCAACGTGCGCGTCATCCATGTGCCCGCCGGACCGCCGCAATACGTGCGCAAGGAAGAGATGCTGCCGTTGATGGATGACTTTAGCGAGTACGTATGCGACTTCGCGCGTCGTCACGGCGGCTACCTGCTGTCGCACGCGAACTTCTTCATGTCGGGTCTCGTGTCGCTGCGCCTTAAGGAACGCCTCGGCACGCCCTTCGTCATGACCTTCCATGCGCTCGGACGCGTGCGTCGATTGCACCAGCGTGATGCAGACCAGTTCCCCTTGGAGCGTTTCACAATCGAGGATCTCCTGATCGAGCGCGCCGACGGCGTCATCGCCGAATGCCCGCAGGACCACTCGGATCTAACGACCCTCTACTCCGCGGACAAGACGCGCATCGCCGTGATCCCTTGCGGCTTCGACCGCGGCGAGTTCTGGCCGATTACCAAGCCCTTTGCGCGCCGCGCGCTCAGGCTCGGCGCGCACGAGCCGATTCTCCTCAATATAGGAAGGCTCGCGCCACGCAAAGGCCTCGACAATCTGATTCGCGGTCTTGGCGTCCTCGCGCGAGAGCACGGCATCGCCGCGAAGCTCCTCCTCGTCGGCGGCAATTCCGACCTTCCGGATCTGGCACTCACGCCGGAGATGGCGCGACTTCATGCGATCGCTGTCGAGGAAGGCGTGGCGCAGCAGGTGGTCTTCACGGGACGGCGCACGCGCGAATTCCTCAAGCTCTACTACAGCGCGGCCGACATCTTCGCCACCACGCCGTGGTACGAGCCCTTCGGCATCACGCCGCTCGAGGCGATGGCCTGCGGCACGCCGGTGATCGGCGCCGACGTGGGCGGCATCCGCTTCAGCGTCCTCGATGGCGTGACCGGATTGCTCGTGCCGCCGAACGATCCTGACTCGCTCGCGGCGGGCGCGGCGGAGTTGCTTCGCAACCCGGATCGCATGAAAGAGATGGGGCGATGCGGCCTTGCACGCGTGCAGGCGCAATTCACCTGGCCGAAGGTGACGCGCGCGATCTGCGGCTTCTACGAGCAGGTGCTCGGCGTGCGCATGCCGCGCCGGGCGACGCTTGCTCGCCGGGGCATTCGCGTGGCGGCGGTCGCCGCATGAGAAAGGTCGCTATTGTCACGGGGGGCGGCCGCGGGCTTGGCGCCGAGATTTGCCGCGAGCTCGCCGAGGCCGGCTACGAGGCGATCGGCGCGGACCTCAAGCCGCCGCGCGGCGGCCTGCAGCTCGACATCACGCGCGAAGACGATGTCGTCAAGGCGTTTTCGCGGCTCGAGCGACTCGACGTCCTCGTCAACAACGCGGGCGTCGACTACACCCTGCCGATCGAGGAGCTTTCGCTCAACCAGTGGGATCACGTCATGGCGGTCAATTTGCGTGCTCCCTTCGTCCTTGCGAAGCACGCCGCGAGGCTCATGCGGCGCCAGGGCGGCGGGCACATCATCAATATCGCCTCCACGGCGGCGAAGCGCACCTGGCCGAACGCCTCCGTGTATCACGCGAGCAAGTGGGGTCTGATGGGCCTGTCGCACGCGCTGCACGCGGAGCTCCGCCCCCACAATATCAAGGTGAGCGCCGTGGTCGCGGGCGGCATGCGCACGCCTTTCCTCCTTGATCGTTTTCCGGACATCGACCCCGCCGTGCTGCAGGACCCGGCGAACGTGGCAAAGACGGTGCGCTTCCTCCTGACACTGCCCGACGAGACCGTGATTCCGGAGGTGATGGTCATTCCGATGCGCGAGGGGAGCTGGCCGTGACGCGAGCGGTGTTCGTCGACAAGGACGGCACGTTGGTCGAGAACGTGCCCTACAACGTCGATCCGGCGCGAATCGCGCTCACGCCCGGCGCCGCAGATGGCATCGCTGCCCTCGCCCGCCATGGCTATCGCGTGATCGTCGTTTCGAACCAGCCCGGAGTCGCACTCGGCAAGTTCCGCGAGAGCGCGCTCGATGCGGTGCTAGCGCGGCTGCGCGAAATGGTGCCGCTTGACGCCTTTTACTTCTGCCCGCATGCGCCCGATGCGGGGTGCGCTTGCCGGAAGCCCGCGCCCGGCCTGCTTGAACGCGCGGCGCTCGAGCACGGTGTCTCGCTCAAGGACTCGTGGCTCGTCGGCGACATCCTGGACGATGTCGAGGCCGGTCGGCGCGCCGGCTGCCGGACGCTCCTCCTCGATAACGGCAACGAGACCGAATGGCAGCTCACGCGCGAGCGGCTGCCGCACCACATTGCGTGCGACCTTTCGCAGGCAGCGGCGCTGATCCTCAATCAATGAGCGAAGGCTGGCACAGCGTTCGGCGTCTGCTCTGCGTGCGCCTTGATAGCCTTGGCGACGTCCTGATGACGACCCCTGCGATGCGCGCGTTCCGCCAATCGCTCGGCTGCCGCATCACGCTCCTCACGTCCGCCGCGGGCGCGACGGCGGCGCCGTTCGTGCCGGAGATCGACGAGGTGATTGTCTTCGCCGCGCCCTGGATGAAGTCATCCGCGGGCGCGCCGACCGGCGATGCGCAGATGATCTCAACGCTCGCCGCGCGCCGGTTCGACGCGGCGGCGATCTTCACCGTTTACAGCCAGAATCCTCTGCCCGCGGCCTATCTGTGCTACCTGGCCGGGATTCCGCGGCGGCTCGCGCACTGCCGTGAAAACCCGTATCAGCTGCTGACCGACTGGGTGCCGGACCCCGAACCGGAAACAACGGTCCGGCACGAAGTCCGGCGCCAGCTCGATCTCGCCCGAGCGGTGGGCTGCACCACCGCGGATGAGCGGCTCTCTTTCCGCGTCCCGCCGGGCGCCAAGCGGCGCCTCGCGCGCCTTGCGCGCTCATGGGCGCGGCCGCTTGTCGTGGTGCACCCGGGGGCGAGCGCGCCTTCGCGCCGCTATCCGCCGGAGCACTACGCGCGCGCCATGGATCTTTTGGTTGCCCAAACCGGCTGCGAAGCCGTTTTCACCGGCGACGCCGCCGAGGCCGAGCTCGTTCAGACCGTGCGTCAGTCCATGCGAGAGGCGAGCCGTTCGCTCGTCGGTGAGCTCGGGCTGCACGAGCTCGGCGCTCTCATCGACGCGGCCGACGTCCTCGTATCGAATAACACCGGACCCGCGCATATCGCCGCCGCGCTCGGCACTCCGGTCGTCGATCTCTACGCGCTCACCAATCCCCAGCACACGCCTTGGCAGGTGCGCGCCCGCGTGTTGAACCACGATGTGCCGTGCCGCAATTGCTACAAGAGCGTCTGCCCGGCGGGGCACCACGACTGCCTGCGCAAGGTCGCCCCGGAGCGCGTCGCCGCAGCGGCGCTCGAGCTGCTCGAGGAATCTCACGAACCGTCACGCGAAGCTCGGGAGCTCGCCGCATGATCACGCTTGGCATCAACGCTGCCTTCCATGATTCGTCCGCCTGCCTCGTGCGTGACGGCGCCGTCATCGCCGCCGCCGAAGAGGAGCGCTTCACACGCATCAAGCACGGCAAGCGACCGCTCCCCTTCACCGTCTGGGAGCTGCCGTACCACGCGATCGACTACTGCCTCGCAGCCGCGGGCGCCGAGCTCGCCGACGTCGACCACGTCGCCTATTCGTACGACCCGGCGCCGCTCCTAAAGAACCACAAGTTCCCGCTCGAGCTGCCGCTCGAGCCCAGCACCTTCACCACCAAGCAGCACTGGACGTCGCCGTGGGAGCCCCTCTCCCTCGCCTATGTGATGAACGCCGAGCGCCAGCTTGTCGACGGCGCGCCGCATCACGTTCGGGGCCGCTTTGCCGGCGCGAAGAAAAAGCGCCACTGGGAGTGGCATTTCGTCGAGCATCATCTCGCGCACGAGGCGAGCGCCTTCCTCGCCGCACCGTTCAAGGAAAGCGCCGTCATGACGCTCGACGGGCGGGGCGAGCTTGCAACGACCAGCTACGGCCACTTCAGTGGCGATCGCTACGAGCGCATCGCGCAGGTCGAGATGCCGCACTCGCTCGGCCTGCTCTACGAGCAGGTCACCGACTACTTGGGTTTCCTGCACTCCTCCGACGAGTACAAGGTGATGGCGCTCGCTTCGTACGGCGAGCCGCGCTACGCCGCTGAATTCCGGCGCCTGATCCGCATTTCCGATGGACGCTATACGCTCGAGCGGGCCAATCTTGTCGAGCTGTTCGGCCCGGCGCGCACGCGCGGCGCGGAATTGGGCCGCAAACATTTCGACATCGCGCGCTCGCTACAGCTCGTGCTCGAAGAGTCCGCCACCGCACTCGCCGAATGGCTGCATCGCAAGACGGGCGCGCAAAACCTCGCTATGGCGGGCGGCGTGGCCCTCAACTGCGTGATGAATGCTCGCATCCGCGACGCCGGGCATTTCAAGCGGGTGTGGGTGCAGCCCGCGGCCGGCGATGCCGGCACCGCGCTCGGGGCAAGCCTCTGGGCCGACTGGCAGGCGCGGGGGCGAAAACGCACCTGGCAGATGGACCATGCGTATTTCGGTCCCGAGTACCTGGATGAGGAAATCGAGGCGTTCCTGAAACGCGGCAAGCTGCGCTACCGGCGCATGCGCGATGTCGCCGGCGAGACGGCCGACATCCTGATGCGCGACAAGATCGTCGGCTGGTTCCAAGGGCGCATGGAGTTCGGCCCGCGGGCGCTCGGCGCTCGCTCGATCCTCGCCTCGCCGCTCAATGCCGACATGCAGGTGCGCTTGAACGAGATCAAAGACCGCGAAGATTTTCGGCCCGTCGCGCCGGTCGTGCTCGAGGAAGAGGCCGGGCGCTGGTTCATCGGCGCCGATGTGTCGCCGTTCATGCTCTTCGTGCACCAAGTGGCGCCCGACAAGGCCGCGCGCATCCCCGCGGTGCGCCATGTTGACGGCACCGCGCGCATCCAGACCATCAATCGCCGCCAGAACCAGCGCTACTACGATTTGCTGAAGGCGTTCCAGGCCCGCAGCGGCGTACCGGTGCTGGTCAATACCTCGTTCAATACGCGGAGCGAGCCGGTCGTCTGCACGCCGCGCGACGCAGTCGAGTGCTTCTGGACGAGCCCGATCGATGCCCTCGCGATCGGCTCGTTCTTGCTGGAAAAATGAAGATTGCGGTCTTTCGCGCGCTCCAGCTCGGCGACCTGCTGTGCGCTCTGCCGGCTTTGCGCGCGCTGCGCGGCGCGCATCCGGAAGCGCGCATCAGCTTCATCGGCCTTCCCTGGGCGCGCGAGCTTATCGGCCGGCTTGGCTCCTACGTCAACCACTTCGTCGAATTCCCGGGGTTCCCCGGCTTGCCGGAGCGAACGCCGGATATTGCCGCCGTCCCGGACTTTTTCCGCGCC